>JADFPG010000018.1 GCA_022562455.1 Fidelibacterota bacterium
TGCTGATGTCACTTCAGGCACACACCCACTAACAGTTCAATTTACCGATCAATCTACAGGTAGTCCAACTTCCTGGTCTTGGAATTTTGGGGATGATTCGACAAGTACAAACCAAAATCCATCTCACACCTACGCAAATATCGGGACATATACCGTCTCCCTGACTGTTTCCGATGGTACAGATAGCGACACGGAAACTAAAACGGATTATATTACCATTTCTGAAGCCGGTCAGGCTGGGAATAAGATGTACTGGACAGATGCTGGCACCGACAAGATCCAACGGGCAAACTTGGACGGTAGCAATGTAGAAGACCTTGTGACATCAGGGTTGGATTCTCCTCATGGTATCGCTCTGGATATCGCAGGCGGCAAGATGTACTGGATTGAAGCAAGCCTCCACCTGATCCAGAGGGCAGATTTGGACGGCAGTAATGTGGAAAATCTTGTCACAGTCAATTTTGAAGATAGACCAGAAGGAATCGCGCTGGATCTCGCAAACGGTGAGATGTATTGGACAGAACTTCGATCGAAAAAGATCCGTCGGGCTGATTTGGATGGCAGTAATATTGAGGATTTGATTACTACGGGGATAGAAGGGCCCGGGGGTATCGCCTTGGATCTTGCTGGTGGCAAAATGTACTGGACAGATGTGCCATTCTCCGGAACGGAAAAGATTCGTAGAGCGAATTTGGACGGAAGTAGTATCGAAGATCTCGTAGTCTTTACCAATTCCGAAGGTCCAAAACAAATCGCATTGGACCTCAATGAGGGAAAGATGTATTGGACTGAGTCATCATCGGAAAAGATTCGCCGGGCAAACCTGGATGGCAGCAACATTGAAGATCTTGTTACAAGCGGTCTGGAAGGACCGCATGGAATCACATTGGACCTCAATGAGGGTAAGATGTATTGGACAGACTGGCCGTTCTTCGGAGAAGGCAAAAAGATCCAACGAGCGAACTTGGACGGGAGCAACGTGGAAGATCTGGTCACGACTGACCTTCAAGCACCGTGGGGCATCGCTCTCGACATCGAGTCAGGTCCCGTTACTCTTACCGCTCGATTCTCCTCCGATGTAACCTCCGGTACTCCCCCACTAACAGTTCAATTCACCGACCAATCCACCGGTAATCCCACCTCCTGGTCCTGGGATTTTGGTGACGGGGATGCAAGTACAACTCAAAATCCATCTCATATTTATGAAAATCTCGGATCATATACCGTTTCACTGACCGTTTCCGATGGCACGGATAGCGACACGGAAACGAAAACGGACTATATTACAGTATATGAATCTGACACACTACTGAACCAGAGCTTTGAAGATGGGACCTTGACTGAATGGACAGTATACAACAATGATGGAGACGGTTATGTGTGGAGTGTGTATGAAAACGATTCTGATGCTGCCCATACTGGAAACAATGGAGTTGGAGTCCGTTGGAATTCAAGTGGAAATGATGATTGGCTCATTACCCCGCAGCTAAATCTACCCGAAGGTGCCATAATCACATTCTCATTCTGGGCACACTCATATTCTTCGAGTTATCTTGAAGATTTCAATGTAAGGCTTTCAACCTCTACTACAGATACATCGGACTTCTCTATTGATTTAGATCAAGTTAGAGATGTCCCTTACGACTGGCAGGAATACTCGTATGATCTCAGCAGCTATGGTGGTCAGTCAGTTTACTTGGCTATCCAGTGTGTATCTGTTGACGAGTATTATCTCTTTGCTGATGATTTCCTGGTGGTGGCTTCCATGCAATCCGGAATTGATGGAGGACCGCAGTTACAACTTCCCGAACGCTTTGCGCTGAGTCAAAACTACCCCAACCCATTCAATCCCTCCACAACTATCCAGATCGATATCCCTACCGCTGGACTTGTGACCATGGCGGTATACAACCTCCTGGGACAAGAGATACTGCGACTGGTGGACCGTGAACTTCAGCCGGGGAAGTATCAATTCATTTGGAATGGACTGGACGAAGGAGGGAATTCTGTGCCAAGTGGTATCTATCTTTACCGAGTTAGAATTAATGGCAACGAATTTGCAAAAACGAGAAAGATGATACTGCTGCATTAGACTCCAAACAAACAGATCCATTGACATAACATCCCCCGGCAGCTCATAGCTATACTTCTGGTATCGTTCCATAGTTATTAATTCTTGGTTCTTGGCTTTTGAAACATGTCACTTGAAACTTGTCCGCAGGACTCTGTGAGAAACCTCAATTTTGCGTGGATTTACCTTGTGGAATAACAAGTCTTCGATATAACTTTCAAAATATGGTGGATCTTATTCCACAGTATAAATTTTATTTTTTGCCAATAGTTACACAAAAATTATTGAAAAGCGCCCAAAAGTTGTATACGATGAACCCTGCCATTTGCTTCACGGACAAGGTATTTCCGTGGAACCTAAACAAATAATAAAGTCAATTCCAGGGATAACCCTCCTCTCTCTGATTGAAAGCGACACCTGTTGCGGTAGTGCCGGAAGCTATTCCATCACCGAAACGGAAATGTCTTTAAAAGTACTTGAAAGAAAAATGAACCATATTGCATCCACCGGGGCAGATTGTGTCGTGACTGCGAATCCTGGCTGCCAGATTCAACTCCAATGGGGTATGTATCGAAAGAATTTATCCGTGGAAGTCCTCCACATTGCAGAGCTTTTAGACAGAGCCTATCAGAAGAGTAATGGCTATCCCCTTCCCTGATATCACTTTAACCCTGACCTGTCAGGTTTGATGACAAAATATTATAACATGCAGCAAGTTTTCCTTAATGTAAATTTCATCGTATTATTGTTAAATGGCATAGTATTAAATTAAACCAACACTTCATCAACCAACAATCGACTTGAACTATCCAGTAAACATTTCTGTTATTAGGAACTCTTTGTTAAATTCATTCGTTTTTGACTCGAAAGATTTAACTTATGCTTCACAGAAAGGTCTAAATAACTATTAAAATGAAAAATGTTCGAATTGTTTTAATTTTATTATCTATGAACTTACTGGCACCTGTTTTCCTATCTGGTCAGCAATATTCTCAAAATCAAATGCCCTCTATCGGTATATTAACCGGATCTGTGGTGGATTCGATCTCAAAAAAACCTATCGCTTACGCCTCAATATCACTGATCCATATGAGAAATGATGAATTAGTCACAGGTGGTGTAACCGATGAAACAGGACGATTTGAAATTAAAGAAATTCCTCTCGGTCGTTACCTTGTTTTTGTTGAATTCATCGGGTATAAAAAAGCCACAATTTCTCCTGTTAATATTTTCCCCGGCAGAGACGGTGGTATTGAACAGGATTTAGGTAAGATTAACTTGCAATTGACTACTATCCAAATGGAGAATGTAGATATAGTGGGCGAACGACCCCTATTTATCCACACTATAGATAAAAAAATATTTAATGTTGAAAAGAATACTCTAACTACTGGCGGAACTGCTCTCGATGCGCTCCGACAAATACCAGGCGTGGATGTTGATATGGATGGGAACATCAGCCTCCGTGGTAATGCCAATGTAAATGTCCTAATCGATGGAAAACCGTCTAGTCTGACTGGTTCAAGCCGGCAGGCGCTCTTAGAAAACATTCTTGCCGACAACATCAGTGATATAGAAGTCATAACCAACCCAAGCGCCAAATATGACCCGGATGGAATGGCGGGTATTATCAACATTGTCCTAAAAGAAAACCGCCTGGCAGGTCTAAATGGGAATCTATCCATCGGATCCGATTTCATTGACAAGCACAATGGATCAGGGCAATTAAACTTCCGGAATGAAAAAGTGAATATTTTCGCAAACCTGGGAACCCGCCTGTATATCGGAGATCAGCAAGGAAAGAATCACCTGGAAATGCTAATTAGTCAAGACTCTTCTATTTTGGATCAAACCACAGATGGAGAACGAGGAAGAAATAATATTTTTATCAAATCCGGAATCGAATTTTTTCCGAATCGTACAAATACCTTTTCTCTTAATGCTACATATACTGTCGGGGATAGATCACGGATACGTGATATTGTTTCAAATCAGTCATTAGGTGCATTAGAATCCGAATTTTTACGCACAACAGATAGTGGCAGTGATCGGAAAGGAATGGATCTAACATTGTCATACGATCGAAAATTTACCGACCCAAAACAGAAATTCAGTTTTATGGCTAACCATTCGGTGAATGAAGATGAAAATAATACGGACTATACCATGGAACTTCTTTCAGGGAGCGATGAATTAATCGATTTAAACAACCAAAAAACGAATCGGGATCGAAATAACAGTACAACCAATGTCCAGGCAGATTATGTCCATCCATTCGGTAACGGATATAAAATTGAAACAGGGTATAAGGGAACGCTCCGTTCCATTGATGACAATTACCAGTCGCAATCATTAAATAATTTTGATAGGTGGAGCAAGGATGATTCTTTAAACAATCATTTTCTATATCACGAGAATATTCAAGCTGTTTATACACAATTTTCCGGTCAGAAGGGACTTTGGCAATACCAGCTTGGTACTCGAATAGAACATGTTAATACAATTTCTGAACTAAAAACAACTGTAGAAAAATTTGAAAATCCCTATACAAGCGTTTTTCCCAGCGGATCCATTTCATACGGGCCACCCCATCTCTTTCAAATTCAGGCAAGTTACAGTCGGAGGATTAACCGGCCTTCATTCCGTAGGCTTAATCCTTTTACCAGCTACTCAGACAGACTAAATATTCGGAAAGGAAATCCTTTTCTGAAGCCAGAATACATTGACGTGTTGGAACTGAATATATCCAGGTTTAAACAAGGAAAGACTATTACAGCCGGAATCTTTTTTCGCCGTACTACAGATAAGATCAGATATCATACTTACGTGCAGGACGATGGTATTTCCGTGACCACGTTTGAAAACATCGATAATACTCGAACTTATGGGGCTGAACTAATCCTGTCGGGAGCGCTGGCACCACAAATTCGAGTGACTTTCAGCGGAAATGTATTCCACGATGAATATGATGCTTCCAACATCCTGAATGATTATAATCCTTCATCAACCGGCTTCTCCACACGTATGATGATTATGTGGTCCATTACACCCACGACCGAACTCTCTGCGTTCAGCTTTTATCGAGGAGCCCGGGACATTCCTATAGGAAGGATCCAGAGCATGTCCTTTTCCAATATATCCATTAAAAAGAAGTTCATAGATAATCGATTCAGCATCTCCTTTAGGGTCAATGATCCATTTAATACCATGGGGTTCAGATTTAATGTGTCCGGTGAGGACTGGAAAAAGCAAAGCTCCTGGAAATGGGAAAGCCGATATATGACCTTAAATCTTGAATACAATTTCGGGAAGATGGACGAAAGGAAGTGGAACCGGCGAGAGCGATCCCGAGAGATGAACCGCGATGACAATATGGATGATATGGGGGTTGGATAGTACAAGAAATAAATGAAAAATTTTTATAATAGTTTTATTCTTAGTTCCTCGTTTGTTATTTGTACCAGTACCAATTACTGAACTAATAACAAAACAGAAAGATCAGCCTCCTTTTCCAGAAAAATTTTCTGGAAATAATCTCTCATCTCAAAAGCCTATGAACCATCCTATATTTTTTTATATATGCCAGTTTTAACTATTTAATCGTCGATAGAGGTAAAAATTTAAAAGGATTTCTTTATTATTATATAAGCCTAAAAATCATGAATGGCACACTATTTGATCTTTTTTAGAAGATCAACAAGTTCAATAGGGGTTCTCGATAATTAGTATTGATTGATTAATAATGTCGAACCTCCATTAAATCAAATAACAGGAGAATCAATATGGGATTCATAGAAGAATCAGATGTTCGCCAAATGTTGAGTGACGAGACTTTGGTAGATGAAAATATCATTGCCCTCGTCAGCGATCCCGGTGTATTTAAAGAACTTGCGCATGGTATCTTTACGAAAGAAATCGTGTTTATATCTAATAATATTCATGTGATATAAAACACAGTAACTTTTCCACTTTTGATTTACATTTAAGCAATCAAAAAAGGATATGAGCTAATATTTATAGTAAATAACTGCTGAATCATTCCGTCAATAAAAAAATATCAAAAAGGAGAAATATAATGAATCATGTCAATACATTAAGGTTAGTGGGGAAGTTTTTCTGTGCGACTTTAGCACTGATGATTACTCTAACTTCATTCCCAGTCGCTGAGAAAATTATCAAAAAAGATAAAAATCCCGCTGAAATTTCAATTAATAACTCCGAACAACTTGCTTTAAAACCGGATGCACAAACCGGTACTGAGCTTACTTCCTCCGAAGCGCTGGATGTTGAGCTAATCAACGAGATACGCCTGAAAAAAGACCAGACTACCGACAGGATGGAACGGGCACAGAACCGAAGCAAGATGCAGCAACGGCAGCAAATGGCTAAGGTGAAAGAGCAGGTCCGATCCCGGTCGTTTCACAAATCGAGGGATCGGAGGAGAATTCCCGACGTTTCAAATCCTTTCAAAATAAATGTAAAATCGACGCGAGAGAGTAGAACCTCCATGATTTACTCTGACACCATTCTAGAAGGAGTTGCTGATTCGATCTACATCCTTGTCAATGGGGTTGATGCAGACACTATCACACAAGGCGACGATTTCGTGGTCACCATCCACTTTTCTGCAAGCTCTACTGAAGCCGATGTCGGTTTCTGGCTTGACATGAATGCCAATGGCACCTGGGAGGATACGGTTGATTTTGATGTAGACGAAAGCGATCATATCGTGGATAATGATGAAGAGGATGAAAATCCAGCGGATGGAGTCTACCAGATAACCTTCTACGGAGATGATGAAGAGGGACTCAGCTGGATCTCTAACCTCGGGTTACTGCTAGTGGCAGAAGATGCCGGAGGTTCGGACGCCGCATTTCTTTATATTGAACCAATAGAAACAGACTACTCCGTCTCCGGGACGGTAACCCCAGCGATGGCCAATATCATGGTCATGGCCTTCCCCATGCGCTGGATGGATCCCGGCATGGACGGAAATCCGGAAGATGAACCGGAACCGTGGATAACGATGACCGATACCTCAGGAAACTATCAGAATTTTTTTCCCGATTCGGGACATTACGCCATTCTTTCGTTCGATGAACTCGGCGTGACCGGGGGCATGTTCCCGGACACCATGTACTTCGATGTGTACGTGAATGGGCATCTCACCGGTTTCGACTTCGACTACATCGATCCCAATGCATGGATTGAAGGGATCGTGACGGATGATGAAGGTAACCCACTTGATAGTATCGAGGTTTGGGCAGATCCTGGTGATGGAAGAAAGGGTCCCTCCGGGGTGTGGACTAATACCGACTCAACCGGACACTATGTTCTTGGTGTTCTTGACGGTCCCTGGTGGATAAGTTTGAATGAAGGCGATATCATTCCGGAATATTTAGTCCCGTGGGATAAATTTGTCTTCGCGAGCGAAACGGATACCGTAGAAGTAAACTTTACGGCCTACTCCACGGATGCCACAATTTCCGGAACGGTTTTCCTGAACGATTTCCCCATTGGCGGTGTTGGGATTGGAGCTGATTGTCTATTTGGCTGGACTGAAACCTGGTCCGAGTTCAACTCCTTGGGTTCATACACACTCTCTGTACCTAGTGCTACAGATAATGAAGGAGGATACTCTGTATATGCCTGGGATCTACCCCCGGATGTTTTCGTGGAAGAATACTACGAAGGTATCCGCTCAGGTGTCATGGGGATCGACTTCAATCTCCATTCCGTCTTTGGAGGTATCGATGGTATCGTGTTTGATGGTCAGACAGAAGAACCGGTTAGTTTCGCATGGGTTAATGCCTGGGATGGCGAGAATTGGTTTGGAACAGGCACCGGTCCCGACGGATTCTATCATCTGGCGTTACCTAATGGTACATACGAGGTGGACGCAGGAGCAGAGGGATACTATCCCCTCTTCGTAGGGACTGTCGCCATCAGCGATAATTTCGTCGATCTGGACATCGCTCTTGAGCCTGTATCTTTCAACGGTTCGCTATCCGGCTTTGTATACGACTCAGACACTGGTTTGCCTATTGAAGATGCAGATGTAGATGTAGGAAGCGAGGATTACTGGGATCATACACACACAGATACCACCGGTTACTATCACTTCCCTTTGCCAAATGGAGAGTATTGGGCAGGTACATGGAAGGAAGGATACGCGTGGGATGACACGGACACGATGATCGTGATCGAGAACAATAACGTCGCACACGACTTCTACCTGGAGCCCATCGTCATAGATGCGGCCATAGAAGGAGTGGTGTTTGACACTACGACGGGTGAGCCAATTATTGGGGCATGGGTCTATGCTTGGAGTGAAATATTCTGGGTAGAGACTGTCACGGGTCCTGAAGGTTACTTCTTTTTCGAAGTTCCCAGTGATACCTTCTGGGTAGATGCATTCGCTGAAGGGTATCATGGTGGATTCGGAATCGAAGTATTCGTTGAGTCAGGGGATACCACTCAGGTAGATATCGGCTTGTGGCCTATGAGAGTGATCCCGCCCTTCATCCATTCCATAGAGGATGTTCCCAACGACCAGGGCCGTCAGGTCCGTATCGTATGGGGGGCCGGTGAACCTGGCGATTGGGGTGCCTGGAAGAATTTTAGCATCTGGCGACAGGTACATGATTCAGATCTACTTCTTTGGGATTTTATCACTGAGATACCTTTCCATGGGTTGGAGGAGTACTCCTATGTTGCACCTACTTTAATTGATTCCAACGCAACAACTGGTACGACAGATGAATTTTGGTCTGTTTTCATGGTAACGGCTCATACATTTGATCCGTGGACATTCTTCGATTCAGAACCAGAATGGGGGTATTCCATAGACAACCTGGAGCCGTCGGAACCCGGAGGGTTACTGGCAAATGCAAGCACGGCGGAGATTGTTTTACAATGGTTGCCAAATACTGAAGAAGATCTGGATTACTACACCATCTATAGAGGAACAAACTCAGGATTTGAACCAGGAGAACCATTCGCCCATACCATAGACACGGTGTTTGTGGACTCAGAGGTAGAATCGGATGCCACCTATTTCTATGTAGTAACAGCAACCGATTTTAACGGTAATGAGAGCGACTACTCAGATGAAGTGGGTGGTAGTTTGGGTATCGATGAGATTGGACAAATCCCAATTGAGTATGCCTTGTACTCCAACTACCCGAATCCATTTAACCCGTCTACAACGATTCAGTTTGATCTTCCCAATAATGGTAATGTCCTGCTTTCAATCTATAATTTGTTAGGGCAGGAAATTAATACTGTGGTGAATCGTGAGTTTCTGGCAGGTCGTTACCGGTTTGAATGGGATGGCACCAACAAGGTAGGAAAGTTGGTACCCAGCGGCGTTTATTTTTACAGAATCTCCATAGATGGAAACGAATATATTGAAACCAGGAAAATGATGCTACTCAGATAATCGAAGACGTCTATTCTCTACCTGATAAGTCCCCCGATTCGTCGGGGGACTTTTTTTATTTCCCATGAGGCACTTTCTTCCACCGTCCCTCCTTCCCTTTTTTAACTGCCACCATTGTGAACAGTGCTTCACATACTGCCCGAGATTCCCCCAATGGATTCTCTGCAGTGGCTTTAACCTCCACGACAAACGAGGTTACACCAGTTGAAACGATGGTTGATTCAAAGTTAACCCACTCCCCACCGTAAACCGGCTCTGAAAACACTACCTTATCAACAGCTTTGGTAACACCACCTTCTGCTACTGTTCCCCTTAAAAAGCGATGAGCGGCTTTCCCTGCGGCAATATCCATCCAGGAAATCATCTTTCCCCCAAACAGAGTACCGATATTGTTTAAATCATTGGGCATGACCAATTGACTATATCGAGCAATGATCTTTTCCATAAAATAATAACTCCAAATATTGATTACTCATGTTTCACACCTCTTTACGGTCATTTATGTACTTGATGTTCGCAGAATGTGTGATTATGTCGCATTAGAAAAATTTTATCATTGACGTCAAACCATCGTGGAGGATTAGAATGAATTATCCCGACATAATCATGTCGGGACGACAGTTTCTTTTGGTACTTTTCTTACGCTAAGAAAAGTACAGAGAATAACGGCAATAAGAAATTCGTCTTTTTTATTACGATACTTGACGACTTTATTTATTAACATCTTCTGAAATATAAAACAATTACTATGTGCGAAACTTGAGTTGGGTATTTATCATTATCAATTTACAAATCTTATTCTCCTAAAAAAGAAGTGAGCCCCGTTTAATTACCCTCGAGAAATCCTATTTTCTCTGAAGAGCACGCCCAAGCCACGGGGCTCATACCTATTTTACTTTCTATAGGATGAAATTGTCAATAGAGAATTTTACAAATTTTTCAAATAAAAAGGGGGCAATTAGGCCCCCATTTAATCATATTTTGTGTAGATATTATATTGAATCTGTTTTCTTTTTATTTCCACTACACCTCGACTTACCTGATTTACTGAAACTACACTCCTTTTTTCCTAGACCCTTCTCATGATCACATTCCTTATGAATACCGCCATTAAACCCAAGATCGGTAATTGTAGTTGAAATGGTTTCCATATTTACAACCAATGGATCATAGACGATTTCTGCTACACTTTTATCGAAATTAACTTTGGCATTTTGGATTCCTTTGAGGTTACTCAGGACGGTTTCAATTTTCTCAACACAATTGTTACAATGCATGCCAGTGATTTTCATTTCCGTAGTTTCAAATCCTTCCGGTGCATAGGAACCGGCAATCAAGATGACGAGTCCTAAGGCAATCAAAAGGAAAACAGGTGTTTTTTTCATAATTCCTCCGGGGTTTTACTTTGGTTAATATATCAGTTTATTATTAAGAGTTCAAGGAAACAATTGCACATCTGCCCAAATAATTTCTTCATGGTATTGATTCTCTCTTTCTCCCCCCGGTTTTAAGGATTCAGACATTTCCTGCAACTTTAGAATATCTTCCGGACCTCCTTCCATAACCCAATCTGCTTTCGCTAAATATTCACCCTGATATCGATTTCCCGAATAATAAGGAACAGGTGCTCTTAAATACACTCTTATGTAAGCATCTTGGGGGTATTCATCTATTTTCATAGTAATGCTTCTCTGACCATCAAAAACGGAATCAAAAAGATTACCTGCTATCATTGGACAGATATTGATTTGAATATTTTTATACTCTTTCTGAATAGACCCAAATGTAGACCACATCCATTCCTTCGGTTGCCATACACCTGATTTGGGGTGAAAATTTGCCCACGGTTTGTTATTGGCATCAGGTTGAACCACAATTTGACAACCAAGCAAGTCCAATCTTTGTAAATAATCTTCCCTGAAAGCATCAAGACTAATGGCAATCCCCACTTTTCCGAATAGTGTTTCGTATACTTCTACATCTTTGAGTTTCCCAGGGCTGAAGTCAAGTTCTTGCTCGGAGGGAGTCAGATAGACCTTTTTGGTGACTCCGATAAGTTTCCCCTCCGGATCCCAGAACCCGGCAATATTATATACTTCACTGCTCATAGGAGAAAAGTTTACATCCTTATATCCCATTAGCCATGCCAGAAGACTTGGGCTCCCTTTTTTAACATCAGCGCTCAGTGTACCCGCTATGATGTAACACTGATATTTTTTTGCAAGCATGGGGAAAAGTGTGAAAAATGGAGTGTACAAATCATCTGTAAAAGAAAGGAATAGCGCCCGCTCATCAGAAATACCAAACCACAAATGGGATAACTTATGATATAAAAACCTGGGGAGTAAAACTTCTGCCGCTAGAGAAAAAGCCCCCTCCAAGTTTCTTCTTTTCTCGCCTCCAATATTTCTTCCCCGAATAACGGAGTTACCATTCCAAATAATTCCCCGAACACCACAAGATTGTAATTATCTTCAGCAAAATTGGCGGCACATTCCTGCATCAATGAATCCACCCATTGGAAACGTATTATAATCAGTGGCTTTATCAACTCTAAATTTTGATCCTACTGCAAAGGCTCTGAAGGGTTGAATAAGTTCCTGCCCAAACAGAGTAGAAATTATTATTAGTCCGTCAGCTGACGGATGATTGGAAATCGTTTTAACCTCATATAATCATCAGCCACAAAGACACCTCGCAGGGAGAGTCCCTTTAACCCAGAGGGTCTCCCTTGAAGGGAAACACCAGAACACTTGTCCAAAGAATGCTGCGCGAACACCTGAACACTTGAACACCGTTTATTGCCATCCGTTAGCTAACGGAAGGAAACTCTGTACCGGATCTTAATTTCGCTTCTTTTTTCCCTACCTCTTCATCCACAAAATAGAATACTATAGCACCTGAAATAAACAAAATTAAGATTGAGCCGATACTCCATCGTGAAGCAATCATCCCAATTTCCAAAATCTGTTCTTCTGTTGGTGATGCAGGTAATAGAGCTCTTTTAACGATTAATCCAACTATTCCCATTAATGCAGGTCCAATTATCGCTGCAAATTTACCCAACATATTATAGAACCCATAAAATTCCCCCGATTGCTTCTTCGGAATGAGTCGGGAGTAGTAGGAACGACTCAAAGCTTGAATACCTCCCTGGACCAATCCGATAACGATTGCCAGTCCATAAAACTCTATTTTACTAGTCATCATCACACCCCACACGGTCACTCCCATATAAATGCCTATGGCCAAAAATATTGCCTTACGAACTCCCCATTTTTCACCGAGTCGGCTGTACATAATCGCTGCAGGAAATGCAACAAATTGAGTAAGTAATAGAGCACGGATCAAATCACTATCGTCAAATCCAAGTGACAGTCCGTAATCGACAGCCATCTTAATGATTGTGTCTACTCCATCAATGTAAAGCCAATAAGCCAACAGGAATAGCCATACAACTTTATGTTGTCTGATTTTTCGAAATGTGGAAGAAAGTTGCTCAAATCCTTCTTTAAACATGGATATCCATGTGATTTTTTCCTTACTCTTCTCTTCATCAACCCAAAAAATAAGAAATAGTGTAAAAACACCCCACCAGATGGCAACAGAAAGAAATGAGTAACGAACGGCTTCACTTTTGTCGGCAAGTCCGAAACATTCCGGCATCTCGGTCATGAATACGTTAATTAAAAATAGTAGCCCTCCACCAAGATATCCCATCCCAAAACCGAATCCGGAAACACGATCAATATTGTCCTCACTTGCCACTTGAGTCAGGAGAGCATCGTAAAATACATTACTTCCGGAAAATCCAATAATCCCCATAGCATAAATCAGAATTGCCCATTCCCAGTCTCCTTTTTGAACCATAAAAAGGGTTGCTGTCATCAGCACACCGAGGTATGCAAAAAACAGGAGGAACTTCTTTTTCGCCGAGCCTTTATCTGCTACCGCTCCCAATACAGGCGCCATTAACGCTACGATCAAACTCGCAATCGAATTTCCAAAACCCAGACGGGCAGTACTCATATTTACATCAGCTCCATAGCTCCAATACTGTTTAAAAAAAATGGGGAAAAACCCCGCCATGACGGTTGTAGCAAAGGCTGAATTCGCCCAGTCATACATTGCCCAACCCCAGATATTCTTTTTTTCTTGATTCATGGTCTTGAACACGCTATGCTACGCTTTGTCCCGACACGTTGAGAGAATGATGGAATATTGCCTGCCTGTCGTACCGACAGGACAGACAGGGAACGATGGAACATTGGGTTTATGATTATCAGCCTGTCTAAGAGAATCATCAGTAGAGCAAATACCTTTCTCTGAATTGGCTGAACTTGATGATATCATGAGTCCATGTGGCGGTTAATTTTAACGGATTTCTCTCTTGAGCCAAAAAGATTCGTAAATAGTCATGACCGAATAATTGATCGATGTAATTATTTCTTACCCACTGGAATTGATGAGGATAGAGACGGGTTGTAACAGATAAAATGGTAATTGCCAATGTCAAAGGAGAGAAATCTTTCAAGTTTGTGACTTCAATTTTTAAACCCTCACATTCTTCACCTTTGTAACGGGGATAGGAGTTAAAAATAGAGGTTGAATCAGGGATAAACTCAATTTTTTTGAATGTGACTCCAGTTAGATCATACTGATGTAAGCTTTTTATCAGAACCTCGCCATCTACCCAGGGAGCACCGATAATTTGATAGGGGAAACCCGTACCCAATCCATAAGAAAGATTTGTTCCCTCCAAAAGTCTCATTCCCAATGCAAGATGCATAACCATCAAATTATCGATATCCGGGGCAGGATTTACCCACGGTAATCCCGTATCATCCATTAACATACTTCGACGCCAATTAGCCATGGGAATAATAGTCAAATCGACGGTGAATCCTTGACGAATCCATCCTGTTTCATTGATCAGGAGACAATATTCCCCGATTGTCAATCCGTGGCGAATTGGAACGAGATGATATCCGATAAAAGATTGATACTTCGGTCTCACAGTAGGACCTTCAATCACAACACCCCCAAGAGGATTGGGTCTGTCTAAAACAATTACGGGAATGTCATACAGGGAAGCAACCTCCATTACTTTTGTGACAGTAGTAATAAAACTGAAGTACCTGATCCCAGGATCCTGAAGATCGATAAGAATCAGGTCCAAATCCTGTATGTCATCCTTTTCCGGTTTAAATTTTTCTCCCCACAAACTTTTCACAGGAATACCAAATGCCAGATCGTTCTCCTCTTTTGAGTAGTGGATATGTTCACTTTCCTGAGCAAAAAGTCCAAATTCCGGTGTGTAAATAAGCGCCACTGTAACTTTATTTTTATATTGATTTAACAAATCTAAAAGATGAATTCCCTTTGTGTTGACCGCAGTTTGATTGGTCAATACAGCAATCTTACGATCAGATAAAAGCTCAAAGTCCATCTCCTCTAAAATATCGAGACCCGTGAGAACACCAGGATAAAAATCCAGATCAGGAAGTTGTAAAATACGAGAATGTTCAAACTCAACCGCAATTAAGAAATTGCTAACGAACAGTATTACATTAATTATATGAATAATATAAAGTTTCACGTTAAATCCATTTCACCCAAGGACCATTCCAACGCAAAAGATACCGAAACCATGGTAAGGATACCAATAGGAGTAAACCAGGGCCATGCAATTTGAGAAAAGGAAACAACAGAAATCATGACAAAAAGAGACAAGAGAAATCCTACCATGACACTTTGAGGGGAGAATTGTTTTTTTAATCTTCCCAAAGTGAAAAAACCAAGTAACCCACCATAAGTAAAGGAAGCGATAGCAAGCCCTACTTCCACTAACGGACTTTGAGTATCGGTAAATAAAGATGCTACTACTATCAATACCAAAGCCCAAAAAACAGACAATAATCTCGACATTTTAAGATTGTATTTTTCCGGATTTGATACCTTGATCCAATCGATTAAAGTAGAAGATGCAAGCGCATTAATAGAAGAACTCAACGTAGACATGGCAGCTGAAAAAATGCCAGCCACAATAAATCCTGTCAGTCCTGCGGGGAGATTATCAATTATAAATTGAGAAAAAACTTCATTGGCGTTCATCTCCTTACCTTCAAAGAATACCCAGATTCCAACTCCTAAAATAAGAAATATGCCGAATTGAAATAATGCAAGAAATCCACTGCCGATCAAAGCTTTCTGACCAGATTTTATATCTCGACAGGCCATCAATCTCTGAACCATCAAATGATCCGTTCCGTGAGATGCCATAGAGAGGAACATTCCTCCCAATATTGCGGTCACGAATTGATAAGGGTGTTTGAATATTCCAATAAACCCATCACCCATTGAAAAATGGAATACGGATAGTTTCCCTTCTGCAGATGCTATTGCAAAGATAGAAGCCCAGCCTCCATCAACCAGGTTATGCAATATAAAATAGGTTGCACCTGCTCCCAAAAGATAAATGCCGAACTGGACAGTATCCGCCCAAATCACTGACCGGATTCCCCCGATCAAAGTATAGATCAACGTAAAAAATCCAATAACACCTATAGAAACAGGAAATGACCATCCTGTAATGAGATGTAATGGAATTGCTGTCATAAAAAGACGCACTCCATCGGCTAATATCCTTGTCCCCATAAAGACCAACGAAGAAAATCTTTGAATATCCTTCCCCCACCGGTTTCGAATAAATTCATAAGTAGACTCAATCCCTTCATCGAAATAATAAGGGAGTAAAAAGTGTGCCACCACCCATCTACCAATAATATATCCAAGAGCAAGCTGGAGAAAACCCAGATCCGTTTTATATGCCAGACCAGGTATGGACAAAAATGTGAGTACTGAGGTCTCAGTAGCCACGACAGAGAGCATGACCATCCACCAGGGCAGGGTTCTATCCGCCAGGAAGAAACTTTTCGCAGAGGTCTGCTTACCCCCTGCCCAAACAGCAATTCCTGTTACAATTACCAGATATCCAAAAAGAACTATGTAGTCAAGTTGCTCCAAATATTATTCCTCCTCACTTCAATTAGTTTAGTATTTCAATCCGTCAACTGACGGATTGAGCAAAACAAACTGGCAGTTTGTTCTACAATTCAATTATTTTTCGATCCAATAATAAGGCCAATCATGATAATCTTTTACCAATCCTGCCCTTACAGGATTATTCAATATGTATGCTAAAATACGATTGTACTCATCTAAATCCCTAACATAATGGTCATAACTTTCATGTTGCCAAAATTGACCCCTTCTACCCAAAATCTTATTTGCCTCATTTGCAGTATAACTTTTATGTGTATGCATAATCTCTGCTAATGAGTAAACTTCTTCTTTATTCTTAAATACCGGTTTGAGGATAGTATGTACATGATTTGACATTATCAGACAACATTTTAAAGAGTATTTATTTCCATTATTATATAGATAATTGTCGATAACCATCTTAGCAACAACATCATTGCTAAGCCATTGTGGTCCTTCGTGATAACTATCTAAAAATTCATCTTCTAAATTAAAAAGTACTTTATTGCATTTTTCTTTGAATTCATTTTTCTTGTGTTGTGACAAAGCCTCTAATTTATTATCAAACTGTTTCCTTTGATTAATTAATATTTCTTGGATTGATTTCGGTAGGCTAAATGCAAGTCTGTAGGTTATAAAAAATAATGCTCCTTTGGGTTGAATATGAGGAAGGTTTCGACGATAATAAAATTGATAACGGTATTGATTAGTACTCATGATTATCGTAGCTCAATCCGTCAACTGACGGATTGAGCAGAACAAACCGGCAGTTTGTTTTACCAATTTGATTACAATATTTATTCGTTCTCAAGTATAGAACGCATCAGCGCATTATGGAAATCATGCCGAACCTGATTCATGCCTCCTCGCTCCCGAGTTGGATGAACCCGATTGGTAAGTAGAATAATGGCAATCCATTTCTATTTGGGAGGGTAAGGGTCATTTCAACAATACCATCTTACGAGTCTGGCTGAAATCTCCACTCACCATCCTCACAAAATAAATGCCTGTGGGAACATTACTGGCATCCCACTGGAGGTTGTGAGTTCCTGCATCCATGTGCTGGTTCAGTATCGTTTCAACTTTCCTTGCCATAACATCATACACGGTTAAAGTCACCAACCCACTTGTAGGCAAAGAAAACTCTATAGTTGTGGTAGGGTTGAAAGGGTTGGGGTAGTTTTGAGCAATCCAAAATCTTATTGGATAGTGAAAGGTATATTCTTCTTCAATACCAACTTCTCCTACATTTCCTAAACTATCCGTCTTAATCAAATAAACATCCCTGTATCCTGCTCCAAAACTATTCGTCCATCCGCAATAATATATCCACCATCATCAGTTTGCTGAACTGAATAGCCAAGGTCGGAACTTGTTCCACCATAGGTTTTTGTCCATAAAGTATCGCCATTGGCTTCGGTTTTAACTAAATAGACATCGTGATCTCCTGCTCCAATGCTTTCTTCCGTCAATCCTGCAATAATATATCCACCATCATCAGTTTGCTGAACTGAATTGCCCCAGTTGTAACTTGTTCCAACATAGGTTTTTGTCCATAAAGTATCGCCATTGGCATCGGTTTTAACTAAATAAACATCGCTTTCCCCTGCTCCAAAACTCCACGTATAACCTGTAATAATATATCCACCATCATCAGTTTGCTGAACTGAAAAGCCAAGGTCGTAATTTGTTCCGCCAAAGGTTTTTGTCCATAAAGTATTGCCGTTGACTTCGGTTTTAACTAAATAAACATCATAGTATCCTGCTCCAAAACTATTCGTCCAACCTGTGATAATATATCCACCATCGGAAGTTTGCTGAACTGAGCCACCTTCGTCCCAATCTGTTCCTCCATAGGTTTTTGTCCATAAAGTATCTCCATTGACATCGGTTTTAACTAAATAAACATCCCAGCTTCCTGCTCCAAAACTTCTCGTAACCCCACCAATGATATACCCACCATCATCCGTTTGCTGAACTGAATAGCCAAAGTCGGAACTTGGGCCGCCATAGGTTTTTTCAAACGTAATGACTTGTGCACTGCTCTGAATACTTTGAAGAAAAATAATTGCGAAAATCAAGTTCAGTTTTTTCATTTTTGCTTCCTTACAGATTCAACTTCGTGGTTTTAAGTTGCTTTTTAATCCTAAAAGTTTTCACCAATGATTTCCTTGTTCTCCGAGAATTATCAAAAAATCTGTCAAAATACTCTATATGGAAGTTATTGGTTCAATCAGATATAATCAAATAGTAGAATGTAATTAGTTTATCAGGACTTCATTTGATATGATTAGGCGTTCGCATATCACCGTTTCATCACAGACTACAATATAACTCCTTCGCAAGCAATAAATGTTTCTTAAATCAAAGCCATTCAATTTCTATTTCGGAGGGTGGGAGTTATCTCAGGCGAAAGTTTATAGGGATGGAAATCCACATTGCCACGGGTTCACCTTCAATTTGTGCAGCCCGAAAACGGGTTCGTTTCACCGCTTCAGTAGCAGCATCGTCAAGGAGAGGATGAGTTCCTTTCAATACACGGGTAGCAACAACCTTTCCTTTTATATTAACAAGAGAATGTATTACAACTGTACCTTCTAAGCCCGCTTTCTGTGCCCTCCAGGGATACATGATATTCCTTTGAATTGCTCCGTATCCGCCAATAGGAACCGGGAATGCAATAGGAATTTCTCTTTTAGGAATTTCTTTTTCTTGTAATACTCGTAAATCTGATATTGTTAAAACTATAGGACTCTTTGTTTGGAAGAAACCCCTAAACGCCACAGGGATTTCTACCCACATTCCCAAAGAATAACCACCTTGTCTTGCGGGTTTCCAAGAGGTTTTCCTTATGGCTTCTATAGCTGCTTTTACCAAACCAGTATTGGGTAATCCCTGCACAACTTCAGTCTCAGTCACGGTTCCTGATTTATCTATGAAGGCTTTAATAATTACTTCTCCTTCAGTTCCTGATTCTTGAGCTTCTTTTGGTTTTACAATGTTATTGTAAATGGCGACATATCCGCCAATGGGTTGTGGGGATTCAGATTGTGGAGAAGGTGGTTGAGGAGGTGTTGTCGAACACGCTACGAAAATGGATACAACGATTACAAATAACCTCTTCATATTATCCCCCAATTTGATTAATAAAGTTTGGTTTATTTTAATAAAACTAAATCAGAAAATCCGTCTAAATACTCTGTATAGAAGTTAATCGTTCAATCAGATATAATCAATTAGTAGTAGTGAAGTGTAATTAGTTCATCAGGACTTTATTTGGGATGGTTAGGCGTTCGCATATCACCGTTTCATTACAGATTACGATATAAATCCTTCGAAGCAATAAAAGTAGATTAAATCAACTAAATGCGCTCTCTTTGATTAACCGGATACTTTAACCTCATTATACCTGTTCTCCGATTATACAACCAAAACTCTATCATTATTTCAGGTTTCTTCCCTTTTTCTACCCTTGCCTAAATCGATGCTTCTGCTTTCATAGGATTTGAAAAATATCCTTACAATGTGTGCGGGCTTTAAATAAGGAATGCCCAACCCCGCATCGGTTTTTCACTGGAGTGAAAATTAGTTGAAAAACCTAATACAGTTTTGAATATAGGTAGAGCTATTAGCTGACCCCATCCACAATCTAGTGGACAGGGTTAGCCATTTTCTTTGGCAGGATGGTCACATAATGGTCACAGAACTTCGTAAGTTGTTGATTCTTATTACAGTAGAACAAACCGGCAGTTTGTTCTACAATATTTTTTCGTTCTCAAGTATAGAACGCATCACCGCATTATGGAAATCACGCCGAACCTGATTCATGCCTCCTCGCTTCCGAGTTGGATGAACCCGATTGGTAAGTAGAATAATGGCAATCCGTTGATTTGGATCGATCCACATGGAAGTACCTGTAAACCCTGTGTGTCCAAAGCTGCCGGGTGTAAAATAATCACCGGCGACACTCCCATGTGGTGATGGTGTGTCCCATCCAAGTGTCCGTTCACTCTCAGGAGGTAATTCTTGCCGTTGAGTGAAATTTGCCACAGTGGATCGTTTATAATATCGTCGTCCTCCATAAAAACCATTGTTTATCATCATGTCGGCATATTGTGCCAGGTTTATTGCATTTGAAAATAGCCCGGCATGTCCTGCCACTCCCCCCAATTGCCAGGCTCGTTCATCATGTACGACACCTCTGACAAGTCCTCTGTGATATACAGTATCAATTTCGGTTGGAGCAATCTGAGGCAATAAAGAAACATCCGGATTAAACATCGTATTGTTCATATTTAAAGGACGATAAATATAACTTGAAGCCAATTGATCAAGCGATTGTCCCGTTACTTTTCGAATAATTTCTGAAAGTAAAATGAGTCCCAAATCGCTGTATATGTACTTTTCCTCTGGTGACGCTATCAAATCAGATTGAATTATTGTATTCAGAATTTGAGATTTGGTGGTTCCAAGCTCAAAAGAAAAGAAGGGCGCAAGACCGGACGAGTGAGTTAAGAGATGTCGAATTGTCACTTTGTCCTTATCCTTTCCGGTAAATGCAGGGAAAAAGTCCGAGATTGGCTCGTCTAACGGAAGTTTTTTCGTTTCTACTAACTTCATCACCACTGGTGTAGTAGCAACCACTTTGGTTAACGAAGCCAGATCGTAAATCGTATTTTCTTGAATTTTCGGTGAATTTTGATCATACGTTTGATTCCCCACTTGATATGACCACAATATATCCCCCTCTTTCGTGACCATCACCTGTGCTCCGGGAAATATCGAATCCCGGATGGCAGAATTGAGAACTTCAATAGCATCTAAAAAATCAATCTGTTCTTTTGAAAATGGAAGGGATTGTTGCTTAGATCGGACAACACCATCCCCTCGCTTAAGTCTCGGACTGAGACTCACCGGGAGTCTCCCAGTTATGGATGCAGCTCCAAAGAGGGCATCTGCCATCGCGTATTGGGAAATAGAACCATATCCGTATCCACACAGATACGTTCCAATTCCATCCACATCAGTCACATAAGGGCTTCCAAAAGATATGACGACGGTTGGAATTTCTGTGTTCTGTAACTCCGAAATTAACTTACGATGGGATTTATCAATTGTGACAGTACCAACATTCATCCTCACCTGGATGAAAAGCGTCACTAAAATAAAATCACTTTTTTTTGCAAGGGTTACAATATTTTCAATTTCAGAAGTAGAAAGAGGTTGATAGTAAAACGAAGTCTCAACATTGCCATGAATCCGGTTAACAAGGGATTTAATTGTGCTTGAATACGGATACATTGCATCTCTAGTGGCAAGGATTATCTGAGACATCTTTTTACTTTTTCCTACTGGGATAGGTATTAACCCTTTCTCATCTTTCACGAGGGTGATGGATTTCCTGGCAATCTCAGAAGCTACTGACTTATGTTCACTTTTACCGATAATCTCTCGAGCATTTTCAAGAGAAACATATCGATTTTCCCACAGTCCTAATTCACGTTTCATAGATAGTATTCTGCGGACAGATTCATCTATCCGTTCCTGCGAAATTCGACCGGTTTGTACTGCATCAATAACAGCCTCAATTGCTTTTTCCACATCCATAGGTAGTAAAACCCAGTCCGAACCTGATTCGATGGCACGGATAGCTGCTTCCCCTGCCCAAAAGGCTTCCGTTATTCCTCCCATTTCCAAGGCATCTGTAACAATGACCCCTTCGAAGCCCAGCGTTTCTCTTAATAGCTTCTGGGTTAAGGTTGGTGAAAGTGTTGCAGGTTTTCCTGTGATATCGAGAGCGGGTACCGAAATATGACCAACCATGATCATGTTAACACCTGCGTTAATTGCTGATATAAATGGAGCAAGGTCAACATTTTCAAATTCATCTTTTTCAGTAGTAATCACGGGAAGAGTGGTGTGAGAATCCGTACCGGTATTTCCATGCCCGGGAAAATGTTTGGCAGTTGCGATTAAACCGTTGTCTTGAGCTCCTTTGATAAATTCTACACCAAATTTGGATACAATTTCCGGAGAATCCCCAAACGAACGGAAATTGATGATAGGGTTATCAGGATTGCTGTTCACATCCATCACTGGGGCAAAGGTCACATGAACCCCCACAGCTCTCGCTTCCTTCGCAGTAATCATCCCCTGTTTATAAGCTAATTCAGGGGAATTTGTGGCCGCTAATGCCATGTTAGACGGAAACAACGTCGCCCCATCAAGTTGTTGACCTACCCCACGTTCATAATCAGCTGCCACCAAAAGAGGTATCTCCGCTAATTTTTGAAGCTCGTTAAAATTTCCAATGGTACCATGAATATTCCCAAAAAATGGAATAATCCCACCAATTCCCTCTTCTTCAACCAGACGTTTAATTTGTTGATAAGAGTAGGAAGAATTATTATAAAACCCTCCCGTATACCTGACAATAAACATTTGTGCCACTTTTTGTTTTAAGGAAAGTTGCTCTATTAATCGTGAAGGATCAGGGGATACCTCTACTAATGATGAGATTGGAGCACAACCCACCATCATTAACAAACCCAAAGCTACTATTTTCATCGTCCATTTATTCATTCACATTTACCCTCTTAGTTCTTCCACCGATAGCAGTCATCAATACATATGTTGTTAGATCTACATCCAAAGCGACATCTTCAATTCGAATTCGATTTTCACCATTGTCTCCAAAAAACAAAACTTCAGCCCCGATTTTTGGCATATCATTCTCAAAATTTACCATGAATTGATCCATGCATACGCGGCCAGCCATTTTGTATTCTTTTCCTCTGTATCCCACATAACCGTGTTTATACCAATTCCGGGGGAATCCATCGGCGAATCCTGTTTGAATGACGCCAATATTGGCATCTCTCTCAGGGGCATACACAGACCCATAGCTGACGGGAGTACCTGCTTTTACCCGCCTCATTGAGACGATGGGTCCCTTGAAATTCATAACCGGTTCCACTTTGATACATTCTGTGGTCTCATCCGAAGGATATGCGCCGTACATCAGCATGCCTACCCGAACCATATTGAAATAAGAATTGGGGTGATTCAATACACCACCGCTGTTGGCAATATGGTAATATTTTATCGGAATGTTCAATTTTTTACTCATCTTCACCGCTTCCTCGAACCGTTGAATCTGTAGTTCAGCATATGCAGGATCACCCTCATCCGAAGTGGCAAAATGGGTATAAATTCCTTCGAGATTAATTCCGTTAATGGTTTTTATCTTTCCAAAGAGATCATATAATTTTTCGAAATCCACCCCAAGACGGGTCATCCCCGTATCAACTTTTAAATGTACTTTTGGGCACTTCCCGGTTTTATGCGAAAATTCCGTCAGATATGCAATATCATCCTCGTGAGCAATATTGAGTGTAATATTAAGATCAACTGCCGAGGAAAGGATATCCATAGTAATCCGACAAAAAATCAGGATGTCCCCATCAATCCCATTCTCACGAAGTTCTACCGCCTCATCAAATGTGAATACCGCAAAGAATTTTACTCCCTCCTTTTGTAGTGATTTCGTCACAGGGATCGCGCCATGTCCATATCCATTTGCCTTCACAACAGGCATCACAACAGCATCCCCTACAAGTTGTTGAATTTTACGATAGTTTCGTATTAACCGGTCGAGATGAATTTCTGCGATAGGACTATACAATCTGTACAACCAATTTAGAAAAGTTATCCACCTGAATAGGGAAAGAAGCAATAGCTAAGCCTCCATAAACGGAGGGAAATTGAGGTAAAACCCATTCCATTTCAGGGAAATCATACAATAAATGGTCTTCAATGAGCTTGCGGTAATAGTTTGATTTTACAACGACAGATCCACTTGTTCCTACCAGCAGTTTTTCTTCCGCTATACCCATTTTCTCGGTCAATTCCATGATGAGATCTGCTAAACATTCTGCTCCTTGCATCACAGTCTGATTAACAAAAAAATTACTGTCTTCCGCTGCCTTTAAAATGATGGGAGTTAATCCTGCCAAAGTTGAGATATTTTTCTCGCTTGTAGAAAGGATCCTTAGCATACCTTCAAAATCAGGCGCACCGACATGGGCGACGAATTCATCCCGAATCGACACAACTTCCTCATCTGTTGATTGCTCATTGGTGATGAGTTGGGTAATTACAGTTTTTCCCAGCCAGTAGCCACTTCCTTCGTCGCCAATATTATATCCAAATCCACCAGCTCGATAGAACTTACCCTCTTCATCGATACCCACGGCGATTGAACCCGTTCCCACAATAAGTGTTATTCCGGAGGTTTTACCCCAAATCCCGTGATGAGCTAATTGAGCATCGCTTATTAGATGGATAGAACTTTGGGGAGCGATCTTATTTAATGCTTTTTCTATTTGATTTCGGTATGCGGTCCGACTAATTCCTGCCAACCCGATAACACAGTCTTCAACATCTTCTGGTAAAACTTCTCCCTTTTCAATCAATGTTTTCACTATTGAAGTGATGGTAGTTACCCCTTGCTCCCGATATATATTTGGATTTGAACCTTCCCTACTCAGCATTACCCCACTTAACTTGTCTCTATCTAATAGCAGCCCATCCGTCTTCGTTCCCCCTGCATCAATGGAAAGAATACAATGTCTATTTGCCATATTTATGTAGGAGGAATATTTTTAAATCGTCAAAATCATCGAATTCCTGGGTAGTGCACCCTAATATCCAGGAACTCACTTCCGATTTTGCCATTCCCAGAACTGTATAGACAGGTATTTTGTGATAATATGCCGTGGTGACTTCCCCATGGGTACCTGCTCCTTTTAACACACTTTTGTCCCAGTAACAGATAATATAATCAATTTCATTTATCAAATTGTGTAAGTCGTGGTCAATAAGTTTTCTTACCGTTTGTTTAAATTTCGGGTAATCAGTTATCCGCCATGACCGGAAGTTTTCCCGCTCTTTATTTGACAAAGGTTCGGCGGTCACCGGATTGAATACTTCGTGTCCCAGTCTATTCTTCAACCATTTAGATATTTCATTTCGCCAGCTACTTCCTCTGTCCGTAGCATGTTCAATAGCCCCAGAAAGATAAGCCCTCATCTTAATATCTCTTTTTTAAAAAGGACGGAATTTACGAAAAGCCAACCGATAGAAACGATAAGAGGAACAAGCCCAGTCTTCCACAATATTTCACCGGTTAGAAATACTTTTCTACCCCCCTCTCCCAATAACGTAGTGGGAAGATAAGAAAAAATATTCGAGATTGATTGGGGGTAATTGTGATAAGGTATAATCCAGCCGGAGGTAAAAATAAGGAGAAGAGAAATTCCTAAAATCCATGCAGCATTCGATATGGATCTTTTTGATAACAAGAGAATGGTCAGGAATAAATTGATACAAAAAAATCCCAGTATGACACAAAAAATTAACAAACCAATAAAGTGTAATATATTTAGTTTTATTCCGGTAATTAGAAAAAGGATAAATCCAGCCACAATTGTTTTTACAATAATTTCCGGGAAAAGGCTTAATACGATACATGTGACGAGTGATAAATGTGAATGAGGGGTAGATGCAACCATGTTACCTAATCCTTGGAAATTTTCCCTATGGCTGAAATCAGTAAAAATTGAAACGGTTGAGGCAATTAGAATAACCACAAATAAGATACCCGGTATGATCCATGATCGGAAAAAATGTCCTTGAATAGTTGTACCGAATTGGTATTCGATTCCCAGTCCGAATGATAAATAACAAAAGATCGGAATCAGAAATATCATGGCAATTTCACCAAACCATTGCCGACGAAGCAACCAAAACCGGCGGCGAATGAAAACAGGAAGAATGTTCAATTTTCAAACCTTTCCGTCGATGTCATTATTAATGTCTCCAAACTCACTTTTTCAGAACGATAATCGACAAGATTACTTTGGATAGCTACTTTCATTACATCAAATAGAACTCTTCTGTTTCTGCCATAGAAATCAAATATCTCCCCAATTTTTTTGGGATTTACGATTGTAGAAATTTTGCATAATTGAGTAAACACATCTTCTGTCAATTGCTCAAAATGGATTTGAAAGTGATGCAGTTCGCCACTGTTCTCAAGCAATTTATCCAAACTCCCATCCAAAACTACTTTCCCTTGATGAAGAATGGCAATTCGATCATGGACTTTCTCAGCTTCTTCAATCGACTGGGTGGTGTACACCACAGTTTTTTCTCCCCTCACACTATGTAAGTAGTCCCACACAATATGGCGTGATGGGATATCAAGAGACGTTGTCGGTTCGTCCAATAATAAAATTGGTGGATCATGAAGAAGACTTCTAACGAAAAGAATCCTTTTCAGATGTCCATAGGAAAGCTCGTCGGGTAAATGGTCTAATAATTCCCTAATGTGAAATGTTTTAGCGTATTTTCTTACCTGGGATCGAACAATCTCCATTTTAAGTCCAAATAAACTTGCTGAAAAATAGAGGTTTTCTCTAACAGACAGGTGTGGATCAAGGTTAAAATTCTGAGGCATATATCCAATAAGTCGCTTCGTCTCTTTTTTACGAAGTTGGTTATCTTTGCCATGGATAAATACGCTGCCATATTCAGGTTTTAAAATCCCTGCAATCACTTTAAGGAGAGTACTCTTTCCTGCGCCGTTCGGACCCACCACAGATAAAATGGTACCCCGTTCAATTCCAAAAGACAACCCTGCTAAGACTGCATGGCTGTTTAATATTTTCCCTACTTTTTTTAGTGAGATAGAGGCTTCCAATTTTCTATTGCCTATTAACTACTCATGTTTCGCACATCTGATCAATTAGATCCATTATAGGATTTCTTTGTCGCATTAGAAAAATTTTATCATTATCGTCAAACTATTGTTTTGGATGAGAATGAATTACTGTTTGAAGACCGATCCCGACTCGTCGGGAGAGGGATGAGTTTAATTCATTCCCAAAACAATGGTGCAGACGGATAGAATTTTTCTCCAGCGACAGTTTCTTTTGGTACTTTTCTTACGCTAAGAAAAGTACAGAGAATAACGGTAATAAGAAATTCGCCTTTTTTATGACGATATTTAATGACTTTATTTATGAACATCTTCTGAAATATAAAACACTTATTATGTGCGAAACTTGAGTTGACTATTTTCTATTGCCTGCCCTGTGAAATCCCGAACTTTCTGGATATTTCATAGGGGACGATTTACTATTCACTTTTCACCCTATACTTTTATGTTTCTCACAGAGTCCTGCGGACAAGTCTCATCCCGAAGCTACGGGACAAGTTTCACCTGAAAATACTTTCAGAAAGACCCAAGACCCCTGTCTGCCGACAGGCAGGCAAACTCCAAATCCCAAAGTATTGAAGATTCCTTGACTTCAGATTCCTATTTCCTTTTATTTGGTTCTTGGTCATTGGTTCTTGGTTCTTCACTGATTATTAGTGTCAGCCCAAGTAACATTTTGTTTGAAAGAAAAAATGAAAATTCCTACCCGCCTGAATGACGAAGTCGGGCAGGTACAAACAAGTTTCATCTCAATGGGCTTCAAACCAGGAATCTCCAACACCTGAGTCAACAATAATCGGGATATCCAGTGGAAGTGCCTTTTCCATCGTTTCCACTACCATTTCCTTTACCTCATCCAATTCATCTTCAGGCACTTCAAATAGCAACTCATCGTGGATCTGTAGAATCATTTTAGCTTTCAGCTTTTCATTTTTCAGCTTTTCGTGGATGGTAATCATGGCTAATTTTATCATTTCCGCCGCAGTTCCCTGAATTGGCATATTGATTGCTGCCCGTTCCGCTGCTGTGCGAACTCTTTGATTGGCATTATCTATATCATAACAATAACGACGTCTACCTAACATTGTTGAAACATATTTCTTATTTCTTGCTTGTTCAAGGGTATTGCTGATAAAGTTATTAATTCCGGGATACCGTTCAAAATAGGCTTTAATAATCTGTTTGGCTTCGTTTATTGGAATGTCTAATTCCTGAGAAATTCTAAATGGCCCCGCTCCATACATAACGCCAAAGTTCACTACTTTAGCAGTTCTTCTCATTTCCGGTAATACACTTTCACGGGGTACTCCATAGATAAGACTCGCCGTATGGTTATGAATATCTTCTCCGGCTAAAAATGCCTGTTTTAGAGTGTCATCTCCACTGAGATGAGCCATGATACGAAGTTCGATTTGTGAATAGTCAGCAGAAAAAATAACCCACCCCGCTTTTTGGGGACGGAAAGCTTTCCTGATTTCACGGCCTTCCTCCTTACGGATTGGGATATTTTGGAAATTAGGGTTACTGCTCGAGAGGCGCCCTGTCGCTGTCACGGTTTGGTTAAAGGAGGAATGAATCCTGCCTGTTTCGGGATGTATTAGTTTTGGGATAGCGTCAACATAAGTTGATTTCAGTTTATGAAATTTCCGGTATTCTAATACTTTTCCTGGGAGGGGATGCTGATGGCTTAAAAACTCTAATACATTCACGTCGGTGGATCGCTTCCTGATCTTTGGGAGTGACAACATATCAAAAAGGATTACACCAAGCTGTTTGGGAGAATTAATATTAAAATTCGTCCCTGCCAATTCATGAATCTCGCTGGTAAATATCCGGAGTTTACTTTCCATCCATATAGAGAGACTTCCCATCATGTGTTTATCCACATAGACCCCATTTTTTTCCATTTGTACCAAAACAGGAATTAGAGGAACCTCGACTTGTTCCATAAAATCAAGGAGGTGATTCGATTCAAGTTCCTTTTTTAAAATAGGTGTTAGTTGCAGAGTCACATCTGCATCCTCAACTGCATAAAAAGTGACCTTCTCCAAGGAAACATCAGCCATGGAAATTTGGTTTTTCCCTTTGCCTATTAAATCGGTAATGGGCTGCATTCTGTATTGAAGGTGCTCCAAACTAAGATAATCCAACTTGTACGATCTCACATCGGGTTTCAGGAGATGAGCGGCAATCATTGTATCAAACACGATACCTTGAATATCAATTCCGTAATTCTTCAGGATTATAGCATCGTATTTAATATTTTGCCCACACTTCCGAATATGGGGAGTTTCCAACACTTGTTTTAAAGATTGTAAAACAGTTTCGATATCTTTTGCCGTGGTTGAAAATAGTTCCGTCTTCTTTTCAGGAAATTGTATTGGGATATACCAACCTTTATGAGGTTCTATGGAAAAACTGAATCCCACGATTTTTGCCATCATGGGATCTGTACTTGTGGATTCAATATCGACAGAAAAAAGGTCTGCTTTTTGGAGAGATTTGACCAATTTTTTAAGTTCAGAAGGGGAATCGATGCAATGATATTCCTTTTCAACAGTTGGCTTTGTAATCTCAGGCTCTATACCTGACTGAAATGCCTGTAATTGACTTTGAAGACTGAAGAACTCAAGTTCCCGGAAAATCTCACTCATCGCATCAAAGTTGAACGATTTCATCTTCAATTCATCAATAGTCACATCCAAAGGTAGATCAGTTTTGATTGTCACAAGCTCTTTAGATAATTTTGCCATTTCACGCCCACTGAGTAATCCTTCCCGAGCTCGTTTATTTTTCACCTCTCCCGCATGAGCAAGGATATTATCAAGAGAACCATATTCCTTAAGAAGTTTTTTCGCGGTTACTTCTCCCACTCCGGTCACCCCCGGTACATTATCGGATTTATCACCCATAAGCCCCAATAAGTCTACAATTTGCTCAGGCGAAACAGCCCACTTTTCTTTTACCTTCTCCCGATTATAGATGACTGTCGAAGCATTCTGCCGACCCGGTGTGTATACAAATATGTTATCGTTCACCAGCTGCATAAAATCTTTATCTCCACTTACTATATAAGTCTCCATCCCTGATTCTGCTGCTTGTATTGCAATCGCACCAATGACATCATCAGCTTCATACCCTGCCATTTCAAATCGCGGTATATTCATAGCATCAACCAGGCGCCACAGATCCGGGAGTTGTGCCCGGAGTTCGTCCGGCATTTTTTCCCGAGTCGCTTTATACTCAGGGTACATCTCGTGGCGAAAGGTTTTTTCTTTGGAATCAAAGACAATAGCCAAATAGTCCGGGTTTTCATCCCGGTACAGCTTAAACATGGAATTGATAAAGCCAAAGAGAGCGCTGGTATGCCGACCGTCTGATGTAATCAGTGGGTTTCGAAACATAGCGAAATGGGCTCGATACACCATGGCATGCCCATCAATGAGGAAAAGGCGTTTGCGGTTGTTTATATCGGCTCCCACGGAGTGGAAGTTACATTCTTAACCTGAATAATTCATCAGCGAATCTAACAGGAGTGTAAGTACTTAATTATTGCGAGATGGAGAAAAGTTGCTGACCCCGACATAGAATGTCGGGAGGTTAACCCCGACACTGGCGAGTCAGT
>JADFPG010000122.1 GCA_022562455.1 Fidelibacterota bacterium
TGAAGATTCGTTAAATGATTATATTCCGGTGAATTCAGCCATCGTAATCGTCAATATGCACGGCGAACGACAACCCATTGAAATGATTGAAGCATTTAAAGAAAAGAGCAAGGAATGGATTAACCATCTTACAATACAACTTCAGCAGGAAGATATGTTTCGATTAATGGAAGAAAAACGGAAGAAACATAGGGAGAAGGTTAAAGATTAGTGCAGAAAAATTATTTTATCCTAAGTAATCCATCTAATTTCGAATAAAGAAAAATTCTGTGATCGTGATAAAATTTTATATGATTTATATGATACCGATACCGATAGTCATTTGTCCGATCGTAGTGATAAGTAACACCCCTCATTACCGTTTGATCGTTTTTAAGCATGGGTTCGTAGTTGTGGAGATGGATAATTTTATGCTCGGAGATTACTCTATTAAAGGGATCTAATTCAGTTATAAACCCTTCCAATTCTGTGACGGTTCTCCCTGAATTATTATCTATTTGAACGACAATATACAACAGATCATCATCCACGACTCTTATTCTGAGATCGATATCAAAGAGGTTTTGTGGATGCTGCGCAAAAGGTCCTGAAATGAAAATCACTACCAGTAAAATGATTGTTCTTTTCATACCTCAATTTATCGCTTCATTAAATGGTAGTCAAGGATAGTAGAATCAAATTGGAACTTGACTTAAAAGGGAAAGTAAAAGTTCTATTATCATGACAGAAAAAGAATTTAGAGTCATCTTATCTGAGGTTGATGAATTATTCAGTGTTAAGAAGATTGGTTTCACCAAAACCAGTTGGATGGCGGTCGGAAATATTTATCACGGAAAAACAATCCAAGAGTTAAAAGAAAGGGTGGACAATTTGCCGGCGAATGTGGAATTAACCGATAAAAATGGTCAGGTTTGGCTAACAGCAAAAGAAAAGGATAAACCGCTCCTGGTAATTCCGACTACCAATTTAATTTTATTTTTAATAACAATACTAACAACCATGTTAGCAGGTTCAGTTATGGAGGGTGGTCATCCATTTACTCACCTGTCTGATATTGGAAAAGGGTTTCCTTTCTCATTTACATTAATGCTAATACTTGGATTCCACGAGTTTGGACATTACTACTATGCACGAAAACACAATGTAGATGTAACCCTTCCGTATTTTATCCCAGCCCCTACATTTATCGGTACCTTAGGAGCATTTATTAAAATAAAGAGTCCCATCCAGAATAGAAAGGCACTTTTGGACATCGGCGCTGCAGGTCCGATTGCGGGATTTATAATAGCGATACCGGTACTTTTTATCGGTTTGAGCATGTCACAAATCGTTCAGATAGAACCCGGTCAAGGTATCATTTTGGGTGATTCTATTCTTATGAAAGTCGCCACTTCATTAATCTTTCCGGGATTAGCAGAGAATGAAGATATCATGCTCAGTTCTGTTGCTTTTGCCGGTTGGATCGGTTTACTCGTAACGATGTTGAATCTATTACCTATCGGTCAATTGGATGGAGGTCATATTGCCTATGCTATGTTAGGTGAAAAACAACAACATTTGGCAAAGTTTGCATTTTTGGCTTTATTACCCCTAAGTTTGCTATCGCTAAACTGGCTTTTTTGGGCATTTCTAATTTTACTCTTAATGAGAACCGTCAAACATCCACCAATCCTCGATATTGATTCTCCTCTTACAAGAAGGGAAAAAGTAATTGCTTTATCCTGTCTTGTAATCTTCATCGTTTGTTTTATTCCTGTTCCATTCAGTGGGTGAAAACTCACTATGACTGGTGTATCAACTAAAAAAAATATTAATATAAATTCAGCATTTAGTGTTTCCCGAAGCTTCGGGAATAATGTGTTTGTGTTTTAACCTGATTAATTCATGAGCCATGAATTAATCAGGTTAAGAAAGAAAATTCATTTGAGCACATGCTCCAAAGGAGTCCCTCTGGGAAACACAATAATACTCAAACACCAGAAGTTATAATTATCATGGTGTTGACAAAACGAAATACCAGGCTATCTTGTTTACTTATAAGCATTATTTTTTCTGGATTGGTTTTCAGTCAGAGTCGAGTTGGAGACTGGAAATCATATACTTCTACCCTCGATGTTCGACAGTCAATTGAATTAGATGGGAAGATTATATCAGCTACATCCGGCGGGATTCTTATTTTTGATAGATTGACAGAATCTTTCGAAGTGTTGACAAATATTGAGGGACTTATAGAAACAGATCTTTCAACTATTGCAATTGACGGTAATGGCTACTTGTGGCTCGGAAGCTCCTCTCCCCGCGGTGTTGTACAAATTTACGATTTAAATAAGAAGAGTTCTGTTAAATACTTTGATTTAGAATTATCTCAGATCACTGCAATTACAACCACAGATTCCACAGTATTTGTGGCTTACTCTCAAAACCTTGATTGGGGTATCTTGGAATTTATATACCAGGATGGAGAATTTATTTATAGGCAGATATTTAACCCTTCGGAAGAACGATTGGATTATATTTATGATTTGGTTGTTCGGGGGGATTCTTTATATGCTGCCACCGATAAAGGGTTATTCGTTGGCGATTATCGTCAATTTATTCTCAATTATCCGCAGAATTGGGATTATTTAGATGAGTTTTTAGACGCACCTGTTACAAGGTTAAACAATCTAGGCTCACAGTTAGTATTTGTTGCGGATGGTAGAATATGGAGTTATACGGATTCTCTCCAATTGAGAAATTCCTCATTTGTAGGGTCTTCTCATATTAAAGATGTTACCATTCTAAATGATGGGACTATTTATGCCTTAACCAAGACAAAACTTGTCGAATATAATGATCAAGGAGATTTTCAAAGCCAGTGGTTTACAAATAGAAAGTCTAATCGATTGTTAATACTGGGAGATGGTGATTTACTTTTGTCTTCAGGGAAAGGAATTGAATTTTGGGAAAGAAGTGATCAAAAATTTATTTCATATATTCCTAATACACTCGCAACAAACCTTTATACAGCCTTAACAGTTTTGCAAGATGGCCGATTGGTTGCAGCAGGGGAGAAGGGAGTATCTATCTTATCTGAAGAAGGTTGGTACAATCTGGTGCCATCTCGAACTGATTCTTCCTTTCATTACTTTATAAGTAGCGATTATGATAAATTTGTAGCGGATACTGTTCATTATAAAACAAATCGGGTTTGGTCAGTCGTAGAACGGACAGACGGTACTATTTTTTTCTCCTTCCAGGGTGTATCATCCGATACAAATGAATTTGGCGATCCGATTGGAGGAGGTATTATCAGTTTTCATCCTGATAGTCCAGCGGAATATGTCGTTTATGATACGACTCAAAACCAATTGAATCCGTTTAATGATATAGGATATCTGAATATTAGACATCTGTATTTCGATGATAACCAGAATTTGTGGATTTCCAACTTTGGGGCTCAAAATCTGGATAAAAAGATTACAGTATATACAGAACTCGGGGATTGGTTCCACATGCCCCAAACCGGAATTGGTGGACCCTCTATACATCTTTCTACTCCTACTGATATCCTGGTAACTCAAAGAGGGAAAGTATTAGTTGGTGGGAGTAAGGATAATGGTTTATTTGTGCTCACAATTGATAAAGATACTGATGGTGATGGAATAAAGGATGTTTTTGATCCTGATATTGATAACGATGGGATATTAAACGAGAGTGACCCAGATGATGATGGAGATGGAATACCCGATGAAGTAGATTCCATGATGGTTACCTGGCAATATTTGTCACAAAGTAATAACGAATTGGCAGCTAACACAATATGGTCTCTCATTGAATCTGAGCAAGACATTATTTGGATACTGACATCTAAAGGACTCCAGAGATTAACCTTTAACTCTCAATTTACTCGAGTAACGCCCTATTTTTTCACCTACTTTTCGGGAGTGCCATTTGGAGAAGGGTCACGCCTCAGACTTGACATAAGAGGAAATCTCTGGGCTTCATCTGTGACAAACGGAGTATATGTACTTTTATCAAATTCTACACCTTGGCCTGACTGGGATGGGTTTCGACATGCCAACAGCCACCTTTTGTCCGATGATGTGACTGATATTGCAATAGACAATGCCCGAGGTATTGCCTATATATCTACATCAAAAGGCATCAATGCACTTAAGATACCCTTTGCAGAACCGAAAAAATCCTATAGCAGTGTGATTACATTCCCGAGTCCATTTCGGATTCCAAGTGAATCCCCAATGGTGATTGATGGGCTTGTGGATAATTCGACGTTGAAAATTATGACGTTATCCGGGAAAGTATTGAGAGAATTATCAGGTACATTCATCTCGATGAATAGTTATCAGGCATTCTGGGACGGTAAGACTAATAATGGAGAATATGTGGGAACAGGTATTTACTTAGTGGGAATATATTCTGAGAACGGTGAATCTATGGTTACAAAGATCGCTGTGATCAGGGAGTGAGGGCTTTTCATTTACATCTGGTTAGTTCGTAGCGGGTTTGGTCACTAATTGTTTGGGAAAAAACTCCGGAATAAGTCCGAACTCCCCCTCAAGCTCATCTGCAATAGTCCGTATCATTTTCTTTCGTTCGCTATGATGGAGGAAGGCGCTTTTCATGGCATCTAATGTAATTTCTCTGAAATCGTAAAGATTGAATCCGAATTGTTCATGAGCGATAAGAAATTCATTGGTCAGTGTTGTATCGGATATTAATCGATTGTCCGTATTCAGAGTTACTCTTAACCCTTTATCATAATAATATCGCATAGGGTGTTTTTTTAAAGAGCTTATACTTTTTGTGTGGACATTACTTGTCAGACACACTTCCATGGCAATTCTGTGATCGATAATGTATTGTAATAAGTCAGGATCTTCTCTTAGCCGAGTTCCATGCCCAATTCGATGGGCGCCACAATAATGAACCGCCTGGTGGATGGACTCTGGTCCATATGCTTCACCTGCATGAATAGTGGCATTGATATTATTATTGAGAATAAGATAAAAAGCTTCTCGATGGTCTTTTGCCGGGAAATTTTCTTCTGCTCCCGCCAGGTCAAATCCTACAACACCGTTATTTTTAAATTGAACAGCCAGATTAGCCAGGAGTAGTGAAGTTTCCGGATTGATATTTCTGATCCCACAAATAATGATACCACATTTGATGTTAAAATCATTTTCCGCTTGGTCTAATCCTTTTCTGACTGCTTCTACCGATTGTTGAGGCGACATTCCCGCTTGTGTATGTAATATGGGAGAGTACCTGATCTCAATGTATTTTACATTTTCTCCTGCCACATCCTCAGCTAATTCATACGCAGTTCGAGTAAGGCTCTCAGGAGTTTGAAGTACACTCAAAGTGATTTCAAATCGATCAATATATTCTGTTAAAGAGATTCTGTTTTTTCCTATTGACAACACATTTTTCAACCGGTTCGTATCCATTGAGGGGAGTTCAACTTTATTCTGCTTCGCCAGTTCGATCATGGACTGAACACGTAGTGATCCGTCCAAATGACAGTGCAGCTCCACTTTAGGGAGTCTATGTAGAATTTCTTTTGTGATTTTATTCATGAGTCGTATCCGAAAAGATCATTTTTGTTAGAATTGACATGTCTACCCGTTCTCTGTAGTCACTACGAAGGATGAATCGTTCCGTACGACAGATAGATCGGAGTAGACTTATGCATTATTTTCACGACGTTTTGCCACATTGTAAAGCAGATAAATCACCACTGCAAGGAGAATAACACCTGGCCATGTTCCTAACGGTTCCTGGATAATTGCTAATACATTGGCGTCTCCACTTATCACAATTGGAATTGCCATTAGGATTCCCACCAAGGCTTCTCCCGTGATTAAACCGGATGCAAAAAGAAGTCCGTTGTTTGAGATTCCTTCATCATCATCTTTTAGTGAACCATCAGGCGATAACTTATTTTTTCTTTTAGCCGAAAATTTTACACCCCAAGCGACAAGCCCCCCTAAAAAGATTGGGACAGATAATTCAAAAGGTAGATATATTCCAACTGCCACAGCCAAAACGGGCAAACGAAATGTTGCTTGCCGTTTTTCCTGTCTTTTATCTATAATAATAATGATAACAGCAATTACCATCCCAATGAAAATAATATTCCAAGGGAGATTCCGATCAAACACTCCTTGAGCAACGGAAGCCATCAATGTGGCTTGGGGTGCAGCTAATGGATTGGGATGTTCTGCGGTCGGGATACCGATTCCGTATGCTTTTTCAATTAGAACCAACACTGGAGACAGGACAAAAGCTGCCGATATTACTCCCACCATTTGCATAACCTGCTGTTTCCAGGGAGTGGCGCCTAAGATGTATCCAGCTTTTAAATCCTGAAGATTATCCCCACCAATAGCGGCGGCACAGGCTACAACCGCGCCTATAAAAATGGCAGCAGCCGGACCTACCGGATTATCCGCACCTAACAGTGCCAAAAGAAGTAAAGATGAAAAAAGGATAGTTGCGATAGTAACTCCGGAAATCGGGTTGTTTGAACTTCCTACCAATCCAGCCATGTAAGCTGCCACTGCGGAAAAAAGAAACCCGGCGATTAACATGATTACTGCCATCAGAAGTGAAGGCACCAGACTCTGAATTACATAATAATAAACACCGAAGATGGGGAGTAATGATATTACAAGGGCTATTCCCACCCATTTGATAGGTGTGTCCCGTTCTACTCTTGGTACATCGTGAAAACTTGATACGACACCTTTCCGGTAAGTTTGCAGACTGGCTCTGATTCCTGTTAAAATTGATGAGCGGAGATTGATCAGCGCCCATAATCCACCGATGACCATAGCTCCTACACCTAAGAAACGTGTTTTGCTGGACCAGATTTGTGATGCCCATTCTACTGCGTGAATGGGGACGCCATCCGTAACAGGCCAGGGATGACTGGCAGCATAGATTGGAATTGCCACTAACCAGTTGATGGCTCCTCCCAGAAAGACCAGAATAGCAATGTTAATGCCTACGATATAACCAACAGATACCAGAGCAGGAGACAGGTTTGAACCAAAATATGCTATCGAAGGTCCCACTCTAACCCCAATTTCCAGGACACCGGTCCAAAGTCTGAGACCTGTTTCACCAAACTTAAAGAAAGCGCCAAGGAGTCCTGCCTGGGCAATATATTTTATTCCGGAACCCCCTCTTTCGCCAACACGCAGTACTTCAGCAGTTGCCACACCTTCTGGGAATTTAAGTTTCTCTTCAACGATCAGAGCCCGCCGGAGTGGAATGGTAAAAAGTACGCCAATAATACCTCCCAGACCTGCAATGATGGTCGTCTGCCAGTAATCAAAAGTAAACCAATAGTGCATGACAATAAGAGCGGGTAGCGTAAAAATCACGCCGGCAGCGAGGGATTCCCCTGCGGAGGCAGCAGTTTGAACAATATTGTTTTCGAGTATATTCGACTTTCGGAATAACCTTAGTATTGCCATGGAAATAACAGCCGCCGGTATGGATGCCGAAACGGTCATTCCTGCAAATAATCCTAAATATGCGTTTGCTCCAGCTAATATGATGGAGAGTAAAATGCCAAGAATAACAGCTTTGATTGTGATTTCAGGTAGAGAATTGTTACGGTTTGTCATTTGCTAAACCTCTAAATATTGGCGAGAAAATAGATTACAGGATTAAAGAAAACAAGAATCATCTTATACTATAATACCTTTTGAAGTCATAGAATCACATTTGTTTCAAATCAAGTTAAATTTCCATAGGGACTCCCTCCGCTAACACTGCATGAAGTACCTCTTCTTATTAATTGAGGGGACTTGGGTGTAAGTTAATAAATCCTGTGTAGGAACACGGACAAATACAACCTCAATTTATATCCCTCATTGTTGAATTAAGATGAAAATTCCTACTCCCCGACCACACGGGAGGGAGGGCAGGAAACCAAAGTCTACACGCATATTAACAATCACTTGAGGCGATCAAAAGTATAAAAAAAAGGCACGAAAAGTTCGTACCCTATTTATCGACTTGCTCTGTTAAAAAGTGGGGTTGATAGCGAGTCTATCCCAATAAAAGCGGTTATAAGAATTGCATAGGATTTACCTGCCCGCCCACTGGCGGGGATTGGGAGAGGTAAGAGGAAATGTGGAATAGTTTGAAAGTGGATAAAAGATTGTTCTAATACGACACCAACTGTCCTTTTCTTTTCTTATATTTAACACACATTATTATGTCTGACTTATCTCAAATCCAGCGTCTTATCAGAATTCTGCAGATATTAAGCAGCGGCAGGAAAGTTACCACAAAAGAACTCCGACAGCGGTTTGATGATGATGTTTCATTAAGAACCATCCAGCGGGACCTTTTGGCGTTATCCGATGCGGGGATACCGTTGATATCGGAAAAAACCAAGGCAAATGAGAATGTCTGGTTTTTAATGAGCCGTTTCCGGTCATTTATCCCCCTTCC
>JADFPG010000123.1 GCA_022562455.1 Fidelibacterota bacterium
GGGGAGTTCATCAATAACGGTTGGAATCTGGTTACCCGAGATATTGATTCCCTTCAGTGATTGATGAAAAATTCTAAGGTCACCCACGTCTTCGCCGTTCTCCTTCCATTGCTTCAGACATTCCATCCCTGCACCCATTTTCTCCAAAGCTGAAAAGAATCCGGTCCGGGTAGGGTTGGAAAGAATCCCTTTCAGGATTAAGTTTGAGCCCGGGACCAGAGCCGCCGCCGCTGCAAAAAAAGCCGCTGTGGATGGGTCACCGGGGACTTTCATTGCGAAGGGTTTGAGTGGCTTTTCCAGTTTTTTTATTGTCGATCTATTACCATCAAATCGGATGTGGGCACCAAGTACATGCAGCATCCGTTCCGTATGATCTCTCGTTTTCGTTTTTTCAATGACGGTTGTTTCTCCCTCTGCGCCCAATCCCGCAAAAAGAATCGCAGACTTTACCTGTGCGCTTGCCACTGGGGGTGAGTATTCGATACCCGTAAGCGGTGCAGAATTCAGCCGCAGGGGAAGGTAACCATTCTCGTTCTCGAAAGAAGCTCCCATCAATCCCAAAGGTTGGATGATTCTTTCCATGGGCCGCTGACTAAGGGACTTGTCCCCTGTAAGTGTGGTGGTGACTCTTTGGCCAGCTAAAAGCCCCGTGAGGAGTCTGGCTGTGGTGCCGGAATTCCCACAGTCGAGATCACTTGCTGGATTTTTCAGTGGATTTCCTGTGATGACAACTTGTTTCCCGTTCTTTTTGGATTGAACACCACACGTCATTAAACACTGCCGGGTCGATTCCACGTCCACTCCTGTGGACAGATTATCAATGATGCATTCGCCATTGGTGAGCGCTGCCAGCATGAGGGCCCGGTGGGAAATCGATTTATCCCCGGGAAATGTAAGTTCACCTGATATTCTCATCTGAAAAGCCTTTTCAGAAAGACCCAAGGTCCAAACTTCAAGAACCGAAAAGAGAGATTTAGTATTAGTCTCTCCTTTCTATCTCATATTTCTTGGATATTGGTTCTTGGAATTTGGGATTTGTTTTGTTTCCAATGCTCTTTCCCATTGCGTTACAAACACCCTTGGCGATCTTCATCAATTCAGAAAATTCTACAGGTGGGAGCGCCTGAGGTCCATCGCAGAGCGCTTCTTCCGGTCGGTCATGGACATCCACAATCAGTCCATCCGCTCCGGCGCCAATTCCAGCGAGAGCGTGAGGGATAACGCTGAACCGCCGTCCGCTCGAATGACTTGGATCTACAATAATGGGAAGGTGACTGACCTGCTTTAGCGCTGGAATTATGCTGATGTCCAGTGTATTCCGCGCATGGCTTGTGAAGGTGCGGACACCTCGTTCGCAAATGACCACATCATGGCAGCCATGAGACATGAGGTATTCAGCGGACATGAGGGTTTCATCTAAGGTTGCGCTCATTCCTCGTTTTAAGAGAACGGGTTTTCCGACCCGACCCACCTCCTTAAGCAGTATAAAATTCTGCATATTACGAGTGCCAATTTGGAGCATATCGACATAATTTCCAACTAAGACAGCGGTATTTGGATCAACAACTTCTGTAACGATAGGTAGTCCGGTTTTTTCTCTTGCTTCTGCCAATATTTTTAAGGCTTCCTCGCCCAATCCCTGGAATGAATAGGGTGATGTTCTCGGTTTGTAGGCTCCACCACGGAGCATCTGTGCCCCTCTCTCAGCAACCTGTTCCGTAATTCTTAATGTCTGATCTCTACTTTCCACAGCGCAAGGGCCAGCAATCATGACCACATTTCCATCCCCGAATTTGACGTCCTGAACAGAAATAACGGAATCTTCCGGGTGCATATCTCGGCTGGCAAGTTTGTAAGGTTTCGTAACGGAAATGACTTGTAAAACGCCGGGCAATCCTTCGAGATAAACACGATCATCGGCATTCTTATTGCCGGTAACTCCAATTGCGAGTCTTGTTCTGCCTGGGATGTCGTGGGCAGTAAAACCTAATTCTTCAATTCGTTCCTTAACCCTGACAATTTGAGGGTCCGTGGCAGTTGCGTTCATGATAATCAGCATATTAATCTCTCCTTAGAATTTGAGTTCGAACCTTTTCAATCGAGTTTTCCAGATTTTCCATCATTCGCAGAGAGTAGGGATTATAATTCTCAAGATCGCAGAAAAGCTGCCAACTGTCATTACATGTCTGGTCTATTACATCTAAAAGTGTTCGGAAACCTACTGTGTCAATTTCTGTTGATGTAATCCCTGATTCTTTCAGTATTCTACCAATAAAGTGGGTTACGCCTTGTGAGTATGCTGCCAATTTATCGTGTTCTTCCGGTGACATCTCAATCGCTTCAAAGGCTTTCGATGCGAAATAATCTTTCCAGAAATCGAATTGATTGTACATATCTCGTGTTCTGTGCATGATAATTTTATGGCCGTTTGGGATTGTGATGGAGTCAGGTCCGAAAAGAGGATGTGTTGCGATGATGCCCACATGAGAAGGCAATGCTTCCGTCATGACTGTGACGGGATAGACCTTTACGGAACAGACATCCAATACTGTTGTTCCCTTTTGGAGGTTTGGAGCAATATCCATAATTACATTTTTCAGGTCTCGAATAGGTACCGATATGAAAATGATTTTTTCCTGGAGTATGGTTTCGAGTTTTACAAATTCCACCCCAAACTGAGGTTCTTGTTGTTTAATGTCAAATGCCTTTACTTTGAAATCATCAGATAGAATCTGTCCTAAAACTCTTCCAAACCGACCGAAACCGATAATTCCAACACTATTCATCATTGATGTCCTCAAGTTTTTTTATTCCAATAAATAAAGTAAGGTTATTTTTTAAATCATGAATATCTTCTTGAAGAATGACCAATCCATAAAGGTCGGCACATGATTTTGGAGCGATAACGGCGGCGGTTTTAGGTAGTTTACCTTCTTTAAGTCTACGTGCTGCCTCTGCTGTATCGTCTTCTTCTATTAGTGGTCGGGTCCAAAAATGTTCCGATAGGTAATCCCTGCATTGACGCAATGCCTGTTGATGAGAATGTATTTCCGTAACATCACCTACAAACACCCCTCTCCGAGCGAGAAGATTTTGGCTGATTGGAATATAAAACATTTCCACAATCTCACACTTGTAATGAGCCAGGGCTACTACACTTTCCAACACGACGCCTCCCTGGGCATTTTCCATGGCGAAAATACCGAAATCGACTTTGCCGTTTTCTACCGCATTGAGAACCTTCTCTGATGTGATCAGAAATTCAATTTTGTATTTTTTAATGCCATGATTTTTACTAAAGTTGACAGAAGCTTCATGGCAAAAGCTGCCGTTTCCTCCTTGAATACCTATTGTTTTCATTTTATTCCTTTCAGTTCTTTAACATATTCCAAAATAGTTTTTACAGGGTGGTTGGAATCACGAAGTTTTTCCACAAACGCCGTTCCGACCACAGCGCCGTCGGACAATCTGTTGATTCTTTCTACATCTTGGTGGGTTTTTATCCCGAAGCCCACAATGAATGGGGTATTGCTATTCTCTCTGACTCGAGACAGGTATTTCACCAAAGTTGCTTCCTTGGAAAGTTTTTCTCCTGTAACGCCCAGGATTGCGACACAATAGACAAGGTCACCCGCCATTTGAGAAATTGTGCGGATTCGATCATTAGGGGTGTTTGGTGCGACGAGCAAAATGGGTGATATGTTGTTTGACTTACTCAATAACACAAAGTCCTTCGCCTCCTCAATCGGTAGGTCGGGAACAATAATTCCATCTACTCCAACCTGCCGGCAATCAGAAAAGAATTTATTATAACCATATTTCAGAATCGGATTTATATAACCCATGAGAGCAATTGGAATTTGAGATGATTTTCTGATGATCTCAACTTGCTCAAGTACCCACTGGGTGTTCACACCGTTCTTAAGAGCTACCTGACTGGAGGCTTGAATTACCGGACCGTCCGCAAGAGGGTCAGAGAATGGTAAGCCGAGTTCAATCATATCTGCTCCGCCCTTTTCCATTGCCAAAACAAGTTTTGTAGTCAGATTGAGTAAAGGATATCCCGCAGTGACATAGGGGATGAGTTTTCCACCAGGTTTTTTAAAGAGTTGTTGAATCCGGTTCATATGTCTCGTCCCAGAAATTCTGCAACCGTTTGTGCGTCTTTATCACCCCGTCCTGACAAGCAGATGACAACGTTTTCACCAGAATGTATTCCATTATCCGGGGATCGCAAGAAACTGAGGGCATGAGCCGATTCCAGAGCCGGAAGAATACCTTCTTTCTCACATAACCATATGTACGCAGAGATGGATTCATCGTCGGTAGCTGAAGCGTATTCAACACGACCAATGGATTTTAAGTAACTGTGCTCAGGTCCCACGCCCGGGTAATCGAGTCCTGCTGAAATGGAGTGTGGAAGGGTGATTTGACCATCCTCGGATTGGAGGATAAAGCTGGCAGAGCCGTGAAGGACGCCAAAAGAACCTTTCGTGATAGATGCGGCATGTTTACCTGTTTTCAACCCTTTTCCTGCTGCTTCTACGCCTACCAACCTTACATTATCTGACAGAAATGTATGAAATATCCCAATTGCGTTACTCCCACCCCCCACACAGGCGACGATAGTATCGGGTGTTTGATCTCCATTCGCAATGTCTTTGAATTGTATTTTGGTCTCTTTTCCGATGATAGATTGAAAATCCCTTACAATCATGGGATAGGGGTGGGGACCAACAACCGAACCAATGAGATAGTATGTCGTTTCGACATTGGTAACCCAATCACGAATAGCTTCGTTGATGGCATCTTTTAATGTGCAACTGCCTGAGCTTACAGGGATTACCTCTGCTCCAAGGAGTTCCATTCTGAAGACGTTGAGTTTTTGCCGTTCAATATCTTCTGTCCCCATATAAATTGTGCACGGGAAACCAAATTTTGCCGCTGCGGTGGCTGTGGCTACCCCATGTTGTCCAGCGCCTGTTTCTGCAATAATCCTTTTTTTCCCCATCCGCTTAGCCAATAAAATCTGCCCAAGGACATTATTGATTTTATGGGCGCCTGTATGAGCAAGATCCTCCCTTTTTAAATAGACGTGAAATCCCAATTCTTCTGAAATACGGTTGGCGTAAGTGAGTGGCGTGGGTCTGCCGGCATAGCTTTTTAATATTTGTGATAATTCCTCTGTAAATGCTCCATCCTGTTTTAATGTATTGTATAACTCTTTAAGTTCAGATAGCGCTGGGATGAGAGTTTCGGGGACATACTGACCACCAAAAATCTCAAAGTGTCCTTTTTCATCCGGTAAGGTATAGGTTTTGATTGGATTTTCCATTTTAATGCGATTCAGTTATGTTTCTTTCAAACAGATTTGGATAGTTTCCAGTGCTTTGAAGTATTTCAAATAAGTGCATTAATTTTTGATGGTCTTTAACACCGGGTGATGTTTCGACACCGCTATTTACGTCCACTGCCTGAGGTTTAACTGTCTGAATTGCTTTAAGTATATTATCCGGATTCAATCCACCTGATAGGATGATGGGGACTTCAGTTGGAAGGTTTTGAACTGCTTTCCAATCGAATGATTCTCCTGTCCCACCAAACTTTCCATCACGATAAGTATCCAGGAGATAAGCGGAAATATTTCCATCAGGTAGGGATGGTACCTCATCATTTTTCACCTGAATAGCGCTGATTACGGAATATTTCCGGGACAGCTCATCTAATTTTTCCTGATGGGGATAAAGTTGAAGAAAATCTAATCCTACCGTTTTAACCGTCGAATGAATCGTATCAATTTTTTCATTGACAAATATTCCTACCCGGGCGATGTGGTTTGGTAGTTGGCGACTGATTGAAGCGGCTATGTCAGGTATCACATATCTGGGGCTCTGTGGAAAAAAGATAAAACCAATCGCGGAAGCTCCAGCATGAATGGCTGCTTGAGCCGATTTTAGGGATGTAATTCCGCAGATTTTGACGGGAATCATGCTTCTGCCCTCGATGTAAGTTCTGCTAATTTTTTACCAGGGTCGGGAGCAGACATGAGTGAAGAACCTACCAAAGCTGCATCGAAACCTGTGTGAGCAATTTTTATGATATCCTCTCTTGATGAAATCCCACTTTCGGCGACCTTTATGGATTTTTTGGGTAGTAAGTCAACCATGGTTAAACATCTATCCAAATCCGTCTTTAGAGTGTGAAGGTTTCTGGCATTTACACCGGCAATGTTCGGATTAAATGATTGGAAGAGATGGGCGTGGTTCTGTTCATAAATCTCAACCAGAACTGCTAACCCTAAATCTTCTGCTAACTCATGTAGGGATATTAGGCGATCAAGAGGGAGAGCATCGGCAATAAGCAGTATCGCATCGGCGCCTGCCACATAGGATTCCCATACTTGATATTCCGTAATAATAAAGTCTTTTCTGAGCACAGGTAATTGGGTATTTGACTTAACTTGCTTGAGTAGATCCAAACTTCCCCCAAAATACATTTCATCGGTAAGTACTGAGATGGCCGCTGCTCCATTTTTTTCATAAGCCTCGACGAACCCCATAAGATCGAAATCTTTTTTTAGCTCACCCAAGGAAGGAGATTTTGGTTTTATTTCTGCGATGATTTGAACCCCTGGACGAGCCAGGAAGTCATGAAAGGAGATTAAGGGGTTTACACGTTCCATTTCCATTAACTCAGACATAGGGAGCTTTTTCTCTAAATTGGCAACTTCCTGCCTTTTATTGTGAAGAATTTGTGAAATTATTGACGTCACGCTGCTGCCAATTGTTGTAATACATTTAATGCTTTTCCTGAATCTATTGCCTCTTTTGCTAATTGGATTCCTTCCTCCATTGTGGTTGATTTACCTCCCACCATAATTCCTGCAGCTGCATTAAGTACTACCACATCTCGCCGGGGACCTTTTTCTCCTTTCAGGATTTTCTCGATAATTTGGGCATTTTCATCGGGAGAGCCTCCTCTAAGATCTTCAATGGACCCAAGGGGAAAGCCATAATCTTGAGGATTTATTGTCATTTCAGAAATATTCCCATCGTTGGTGAGGTGGCTGACTGAAGAGGTAGTGGTGATTGTCAGTTCGTCAAGACCGTCATTCCCGTATATCACCATCACTTCTTCTGAGCCGAGAGCTTTTAAGATGTTTGCCATTTTTGATGTTAGTTCAAGTGCAAAGACCCCCAACACTTGTCGTTTTACTTTGGCGGGATTACAAAGAGGTCCTAAAATGTTAAAAACGGTTCTGATGGCTAACGATTTTCTTGCAGGAACAGCGTACTTCATGGCAGGGTGGAGGACAGGAGCGAAAAGGAAACCAATTCCAATTTCTTCTACGCACAGGGCTACTTTCTCCGGGGACATGGAGATATCTACCCCCAATGCTGTTAATACGTCTGCGGATCCGGAGCGGGATGAGGCAGCACGATTCCCATGTTTTGCTACTTTTACTCCAGCGCCAGCCACCAGAAACGATGCAGCAGTGGAAATATTGAAAGTATTTTTCATATCACCTCCGGTTCCGCACATATCGATGGCGCCGTCTCCAACCTGAATGTGCGTCATTTTTTTGCGCATGGCATCTGCAAATCCAGCAACTTCATCCACGGCTTCACCTTTTGCTCGTAAAGCCACAAGAAATGCTCCCACCTGTACATCGTCAAATCCTCCGGACATGATTTTTTCCATAACATTGTAGGATTCATTTCTGGTCAGACTTTCTTTATCCAACAATTTTTCAAGTACCTGTTTCATATTTCAGTCACCTTTGTTTTTGCTGAAATCATCTCTAATAAATTCTTAATAATCTGAATTCCATTATCTGTGGCAAAAGATTCCGGGTGAAATTGAACACCAAATATTGGGTGTACTAAGTGCTTTATCCCCATAATTAAATCTGAATCCGTTGTAGCAGTGATCTGAAGTATGGAAGGAAAAGTATCTTTCTCAATGATAAGTGAATGATACCGGGTTGCAATAAATGGGTTGGGAAGCTCTTTGTATATTTGTGAATTGTCGTGATAGATAGGGGATGTTTTCCCATGAATTATTTCCGGGGCTTGAGCAATTTTACCCCCAAACGCATAGGCTATTGCCTGATGACCGAGACAGACCCCTAAGATGGGGATTTTTCCTGCAACTGCTTGAATAAGACTTACAGAAATTCCTGCATCTTCAGGAACCCCCGGTCCGGGAGAAATGATGATTGCCTCCGGTTCCATTTTGATTATTTCCTGGGGAGTAGCTGCATCATTCCGGATTGTTAGAGTCTCAACGCCCAACGAACCGACGTATTGTACCAGATTGTAGGTAAATGAATCGTAGTTGTCGAGGATAATTACCATGTTTTCACCCAATCTGCATCACGTTGAGACCAAACCATCTTCAGCCAAATCTATGGCTTGCATGATGGCTTTTGCTTTGTTAATGGTTTCCTGGTATTCACGGTC
>JADFPG010000124.1 GCA_022562455.1 Fidelibacterota bacterium
AAAGAAGTCAAGAATGCAAAATTAACGTTATTCAACGAGGTAAACAGAAAGCGAGAGAATTGGTAAAGGAAGTTTATGATATTTCCAACGGGGGTCGTTTGTCAAAGGATTATAAATTGAGAAATCAAATTAGAAGTGCGGCAGTTTCTGCGATGTCCAACATAGTAGAGGGGTTTACAAGGTTTCATCGAAAAGAATTCATAAGATTTTTGGATATTTCTCAAAGTTCGTGCTCCGAAGTAAAAAGCTTGCTGTATGTGATTCTGGATCAAAGCTATATTCCATCGGACCAAGTAAAAAAGATTCAAGAAAAAGCAGGTGATATCCTCAAATGGATTGAGATTCCTGGCGAGTTCATAAACACATTAGCACACGAACACTCTAACACTTGCTCCAACGGAGTCCCTTCGGGAAACAAAAGAAAATGATCTACACAATTGGCATTGACGTAGGAAGCAGTTTTATTAAGACAATCCTGATGTCTTATGGAGAGACTCCTATCATTCTGGAGAAGATAAATGATAAGATTCACAAACGAAATCCTTCCACTGTTATCGAACATGCGATGGATACGGTGTTAGAGAAGCAGGGATTGAAATATGAAGATGTATCGTATGTTGCATCCACAGGAGAAGGGGAGTTGGTAAAGCGGAAAAAAGGGCACTTTTACGGAATGACAACTCATGCGAAAGGGGCACACTATTATTTCCCCGAGGTGAGCACAGTATTAGATATGGGCTCTCTATTCTGCAGGGCGATTAAGGTAGGTCGGGATGCCAGAGTGTTGAAATATACAATGACAGGTCAATGCGCTTCAGGTTCAGGGCAGTTTCTGGAAAATATTACTCGTTACCTTGGGCTGAATCTGAGCGATGTGGGCACCCTCTCTTTAAAATCTAAACATCCGGAAAGACCCAGTGGTGTGTGTGCTGTCCTGGCGGAAACTGATGTGATCAACATGGTCTCCCGGGGCGTTAAAATTGAAGATATTATCAAGGGAATACATCTCACCATCGCCAATAGAGTTGTGAGACTTTTGTCTAGGCTCAAGGCAGAATCGCCTGTTGTATTAACAGGTGGTATGGCGTTGAACCTTGGTCTTGTAGCAGCTATTAAAGAGACAATTGATGTCAGAAATATGAATCTGGAGGTTATAACAAACGAGTATTCACCTCTGGCGGGTGCTGTTGGCGCTGCACTGTGGGGTGGATACAGATACCTCAAATTGGCAGAAGCGTGAGAAGTGAAACGTGAAACGTGATGCGTGATGCGTGAGAGACAGGATATAAGAAATGATGAGAATTAAGTATTCAAAGTTTTTCCGGAGAGTTGAAATATTTTTATCTGCTAGCTTGCAGATATGCTCTGACAAGTATCGCGCTCTACGTATCACGTATCACGAAACATGCATTAAAAACTGAGTCTTGATTATGAGTGAAATACTAATATCTCCCCACACTCTCCCCGACTTTCCTTTGAACATCGCTACCATGTTAAAAGATAATTGTGCTCGGTTTGGTGAAAAGTCTGTCTACCAGGAAGACAAGGGTAAGGGATATGAACCTATTACTTGGGAAGCATTCTATAAAGCAATAGAAAACATTTCTGCGAATTTGAAACAGTTTGGATTTAAGCGGGGCGATAAGGTTGCCATTTTCTCCAAAAACCGGCTTGAGATGCTGGAGATGGAGCTTTCTGTGATGGCATCGGGGGGTGTTTCAGTTCCTATTTTTGCCGGTTATCCCAAAGAGACTGCCAGCCGGCTTATTGAATTCAGCGATGCCGCTTTTCTCGTTATATCTGATCAAAGTCAGCTTGATCGTGTTAATAAGAAATTACAATTGAAAGGAATCTTTCATTTTGAAAATGTGGAATCATCCGGATCAATTCCTCTAATCCCCTTTGCTGAACTGTTTCAATCAGTGAGCAGGGATGAAGATACCCTTGCCTTTGATTTGGCACCTAGTACGGTAGCTCTCATGATGTTCACATCAGGAACCATGGGGAAGCCAAAATGTGTGATGTTAACTCACCAAAATATTCTCTCTCAACAAGCAGCCATGAAAGTGTTGTGGAATATTTTCTCAGACGACCGTTTTCTTTCTTATCTTCCCTGGCATCACAGTTTTGGTGGGATATTTGAATTATTTGCTGCCATCACGAATGGAGCATTGTTCTCCTTAGAACATGGATTTGGGAAGGATACGGACATACTGTTAAGTAATTGGGAACAAGTGAAACCGACAATTTTTTTCAGTGTTCCAAAGGTGTATCAAGAGATCACCTCTCGTGCCATGGAAAATCCGGATGTGGAACATCTGATTTTCCATACAGGATTAAGATTTGTGTTTACTGCAGCAGCCCCTTTGCCCACAAGCATCTCCGAAATATTCGAATCCCGAGGAATACCTGTGATTGAGGGGTGGGGATTGACAGAAACTTCTCCATGTTGTACAGTCACCGATCCTGCGAAAAAGCGAATACCAGGGGTAGTAGGTTTGCCAATACCTGGAATTCAGATCAAGTTATCGGAAGACAATGAAATAGTTATTTCGGGACCCAATGTGATGAAGGGATATTACAAAAATGAAGAGGCAACAAAGACGGTCCTCAACGATGATGGCTGGTTCTATACCGGAGACGTGGGAGAATTTGTTCCAAATGGATTACGATTGATCTCAAGGAAAGATCGAATTTTAAAGTTGAGTAATGCTGAAAAGGTTTATCCCGCTGAAATAGAAAACCTGATTTCGAATAGTTGTTTTTATCTGTCTCATGTCTATGTAGTAGGAAGTGGTAAGGAATTTCTTGCAGCGCTTTTGTTTCCTAATCATGCGCTCTTTGAAAAAATACCAGATCAAAAACATTTGATGGAAGGATGTAAGCGACCCAAAAGTGTCGAACATCTGGCATGGTGCCTGGAGCATTGTTTAAAGGAATTAAATAGAACGGTTGATGTTCCTTACTACAAACCTGGAGCCGTTATTCTTATGAACCAGGAATTATCCATTGACAGGGGGGAGTTAACTCCTTCTATGAAGCTGGCTCCTAAAGTGGTTGCCCAAGCATTCAAAGCGGAAATTGAAGGTCTATATGGTTCAAGTAAGACCATCAAAGAAGATGTCTATGTTATCCGACTTAGAGAGTAATGAATCGATGTATGTTAATCACAACGGCAATGAGGTGTTGATCCTATGAATCCATTGAAATCTACAGAATCGCTAAAAGAATTAATGTGGAGTTATTATCAGTCTTTTGAATCACCTGTAGCGTGGTGTACCAGCGCAGGTCCCGCTGAAATACTTCGAGCGTTTGGATTTACTGTTTATTTTCCTGAGAATCATGGGGCATTGATCGGCGTTACCCGGACAGCCAATCACTTTATTCCCTTAGCAATTAATGCCGGATACTCCGGGGAGATCTGTTCGTATCTCACCTGTGATATTGGAGCTTATCTTGCAAAAAGCAGTCCATTGACGAAGGCTTATGGTTTATCTTCAGTGCCCCAGCCGGATCTGATTGTGTACAATACGAATCAGTGCCGTGAAGTTGCAGACTGGTTTGGCTTCTATGCGAGGGAATTTGATTGCCCAATCCAAGGAATCTATCCACCTCGACACTTAGATAATATATCGAGTGCGGAAATTGATTTGGTCGTTCACCAGCTAAAGGATCTAATCTCTGTTTGTGAAGAAACGACGGGTGAAAAATTTGACCAGGACAGATTTATCGAAGTGCTGCGTCTGAGTAGTGAAGCAACTACTTTGTGGCAACAAATACTTCAGACTGCAAAATCTCATCCATCTCCCATGACTTTTTTTGATGGGACTATTCACATGGGACCCATAGTGATTCTTCGAGGAACGCAAGAGTGTGTAAACTATTATCGGACTTTACTCGATGAATTGAATGAGCGCATAAAGAAGGGCGAGGGCGCCCTCGCCAACGAGAAGTATAGAATTTTTTGGGATGGGATGCCTGTGTGGGGTCGCCTCCGGGCTCTATCGGATTTGTTTGCAAAAAACAATGCTGCCGTAATAACCTCCACCTATTGCAATAGCTGGGTTTTTGACTCTTTTGATCTGAATGCACCCCTTCAATCATTGGCGCTAGCTTATACTCAGATTTTTATCAATCGTGGTGAGGAAACAAAGCTTATGATGTTAAAGAAATGGGTAGAAGATTACGAAATCGATGGCATTGTTTTCCATGATGCAAAAACATGTTTTAATAATTCCAACAACAGGTTTGGTTTGCCCGACAGATTGCGGAAAGAGACAGGTATACCAACACTCGTTATCGAAGGAGATTTGAACGATCTGCGGTTTTACTCCGATGGGCAGAATCAAACCAAGATTGAAACGTTTATTGAACAAATTGCTGCATGAAGAAACAAGAAAATAAAGTGTTTCCCTCCAAGGGAGACCCTCTGGGTCAAAGGGACTCCGTTGGAGAAAGTATTTCCCATGGGGACTCCATTGGAGCAAGTGGTAATGTGTTTACATGTTAATGTTTCCATGTTTTCTTACGACTTGAACACTTTGGTACTCTAACACACGAATACTTCAAAGGTAGATGAACCAGCTAATTCCAATAGAAACGATCGCTAGTAAGATTTTAGTTATTCGTGGTATTAAGATTATGTTAGATAATGATTTAGCTGAATTATATGGTGTGGAAACAAAGAGATTGACAGAGGCAGTTAAAAGAAACATAAAACGATTTCCTCCAGATTTTATGTTTCAACTGACTAATGATGAATTTAAGAATTTGAGGTCGCAATTTGCGTCCTCAAGTTGGGGTGGCCGCCGTTACCCTAATGGAACATCCCATGAATAATGCTGACCAATTTCGAGTTGCTGTTATAGGGATGGGTCCTGTAGGGTCTATCATTTCGGCTCACCTTGTTGAAGCGGGGGCAGATGTTGTTGTCTGTGACATTAATCGAAGACGTATTGATGCTATCAAAGCCAATGGAATTATCCTGCGAAACACCATTGAAAAAACAATCCCAGTAGCTCAGACCTCATACACAATCTCTGAATTATCAGAGTTTGATTTAGATCTGATTATAATTTCGGTTAAGTGTTCCTATTTGAAGTCTGTTCTTGGCGAAATCCGGCAGATAGATTCTGGGAAGGTTTTTTTCATGAGTGCACAGAATGGGATTGGGACGGAACAAGATATTGTCTCTCATTTCTCAAAGGAACGTACGCTTCGAATGGTTATTAATTTTGCGGGTAACATGATTGATACGGTTGAGGCTGTAGATGTTACCTTTTTCAATCCCCCTAATTACGTCTCTGCTCTCTCTACCGAGGGAAGAGAAATTGAGCAAAATTTTATTCGACTTTTAAAATCGGTTGGGTTGATCACCGAACCTTCAGATGATATTCAGATTCACATCTGGCAGAAGGCAATTTTGAATATTGCCCTTTGTGCTCCCTGTGCAATCCTTGGAAAAACAATGGGTGAAGTGATGTCTTTTCCTCCAACTCTGAAACTGGTTGAGTCTGTTCTTCAAGAGTCGATAGCAATAGCAGAAGCTGAGGGCATTAATCTTGGACCCGAGTTTCCGGTTGCTGCCATCGGCTATCTTAATAAGGGAGGACCACATAAACCAACCATGCTTGTTGATGTAGAGAATAAACTCCTTACAGAGATTGACTACCTGAATGGGAAGATTGTGGAGTATGGCAAGAAGCATGGATTGGCTACACCTTTGAATTATACTTTGACTGCTATGGTGCAATTATTGGAGTCAAGTTACCGTGACTGATCATTTCCTCGGCATAGACCTGGGTTCCTCTTTTACAAAATTGTGTGTGATTGATAGTGATGATAACGTCCGGTTCAAAACGGTCTTCCCAACGTTAAGTCGAAACAGGAATAAACTACAGGAGAATCTCGATTTTGTGTATGGGAATTTTGCAATTCAATCAAGATGTGTTACAGGGTATGGGAGAATTACCTATACCGATTGTGATGTAAAAAAAACGGAACTGATTTGCTCGGCAGTGGGCGCCTCGAAGGTTTTCCCCTATCGGAAAACGGTTATCGATATTGGGGGAGAGGATATTAAAATTATTGCCTGCAATGGATCGGGTAAAGTTGAGCATTTTCACATGAATGATAAATGTGCGGCAGGAACAGGAGCTTTCATCATGGAAGTGGCTGAAAAAGCAGAATTGGGTGATGAAGATATGTCCCAGCTGGCTAAGTCTTCTGACTCTGCCAAAGAATTGAACAGTTTTTGCACTGTGTTTTCAAAGACGGAGATTCTCCAGTGGAAGTTTTCAGGTGTCTCTCCAGAAGATATGGCCAAGGGAATCTACTTGTCTATAGTGAACCGAATAGCAAGGATGAGTTATGATCGGAATCTACCTGTGATTCTATGCGGAGGAGTGATTGATTTCCACCCGTACATTAGTGAATTACTGAAAGAAAGGTTACCTGTGGAAATACACATTCCAGAAGATCCTCAATATATCAGTGCCTATGGGGCAGCTTTGATTGCTATAAGAGAAGCGGATCGGCTTAAATCTTCTGCCCATCTGGTAAGTTCTACTGAAGTATGATTTTACGGTGTTCATAAATGGTATAAGGTATATGGGTATATGGGTATAGGGTATATGGGGGAAATGAATAGAAATTGAGTGAAAGTGATAGTTTTTCTCCATTTGATCAAAAGTTTGGTATGGAAGATAGTATTAGTGTTAATGAACCCTCTTTGAATTATGATTCTAAGAGAGATTTTACTTCATTAGATGCATGGAAGAAAGCTCGTGATGTGAAACTGTTCTTTTACAATCAAGTACTTCCAAAGTTACCAGTTGAAGAGAAATATAACTTGGGAAGTCAAATACGAGATTCAGGAGTAAGTGCTACGGCGAATATTGCCGAGGGTTACGGACGATTTCATTATAAAGAAGGGGTTCAATTTTATAGAATCTCACGGGCATCTATATATGAACTAAAAGACCATCTTATTAGCTGTTTAGATTTCAGATACATAGACAAGGAGCTATTCAACAAAGGTATTGATTTAATTGAGACAGCAAAACAGGTATTGAACGGTTATATCCAATTTGTTAAAAAACAGATATAATGAAGTCTTTTAACATAATGACACCCCTCTTCAATCAAACCATATACCGTATACCCTATTCCATTGATTTCTTCGTATATGTGAAAGTTAAGTTAGCATGAAGGGTCAACTTCAAGGTTTTAAAGGATGCGCTTGGCAGATGAACTTTGTCAAAGCGCCATTCGAACTTGTAAAGTTACCTCAACCAGTAATAAAAGAGGATGAAGCTCTAATAGAAGTAGCGGGCTGCGGAGTGTGTCATACGGATTTGAGTTTTTGGTACCACGGAGTTCCAACTCGTCACAAATTGCCTCTTGTTTTGGGACACGAAATCAGCGGAACCGTGATTGACGGTCCTTCAGAATTAATGGGTAAACCCGTGATTATTCCGGCAGTTCTGCCTTGTGGTGAGTGTGACCTTTGCCAAAAGAAACGAAGTAATATCTGCCAACACCAGAAAATGCCCGGAAATGATTTTAATGGAGGGTTTGCCAGTCATGTTGTTGTGCCATCACGATACTTGGCGATTGTTCCTGAACAGGTTCTGGAGAAATATTCACTTGCCGAACTTTCGGTGGTTGCTGATGCGGTTTCCACCCCTTATCAGGTGGTTACAAAAAGCAATCTTCAGCCAGGTGAATTTGCTGTAATAGTTGGAGTTGGTGGTGTGGGTGTCTACACTGCCCAATTGGCGCAAATATTTGGGGGAAAAGTGCTGGCAATCGACATTTTACAGGAGAGATTGGATGGTTTGGCTGAAGTGGGTATTACCTCGGTATTTAATAATGCCGGTCTTGAAATTAAGGAGGTCAAAAAAAGGGTCAAGGAAATTTGTCAGCAATTGGATGCACCCCAGCACAGTTGGAAAATCTATGAGATGTCCGGTACCCGTGCTGGACAGGAACTGGCATACGCTCTTTTGGGTATTGCCGGGACTCTCTCTATTGTGGGATTCACGATGGAGAAGCTTAAAGTGCGTTTGAGTAATCTCATGGCTTTTGATGCTCAGGTTATAGGGACATGGGGTTGCAAACCGGAGTTGTATCCTGAGGTCATTAAATTGATTGAAGATGGGAAGTTGAAGCTCAAACCATTCACGGAGACTTTTCCCATGTCCAAAATAAACGATGTATTTCAAAAGACGTTGGAACATAAACTTTTAAAAAGATCGGTGCTTGTGCCGGATTTTGAGAAGAATTAACCGTGAAGGCACAAAGAGGTCAGGAGTGGATTCCAACGTCTGTGACGTTTTTAACAGGGGGGTTTGCATAAATGAACAAAAAACTCGTTAGTCATAATCTTGTCGAGAAGGACTTTAC
>JADFPG010000019.1 GCA_022562455.1 Fidelibacterota bacterium
CGCTAAGCGATTCAATAAAAAGGTCCGAATTAGCGAGATGGAAGTGGCAGTTGAAGAGTATAAAGATAAAGTTGTTAATTAATGAAAATAATTAGCCCATACATAGTAGAACTCGCGCCGACCCTGTCCGGACATTGGTATAAGGTGTGGAGGAGGTCAGTACAAGCAAGTAAAGGCGAATACCTCGGTGTCTTCCCGTCATCTACCACAGCATTAACTGCTTATCCTCAAAATCCACAACTTATGAAGTGGATAGCGGATCAAGGATGGTCAGAAAGTCAACGTCTTAAGGAGGCGGGAGGAAAGCGTGGCACAAGAATACATGATGCAATAGAGGAGCTCTTAAGAGGTGAGCAATTAATACAGGGGTCATACAGCTTAGAAGAGTGGCATAAAATTTTCACATTTACTAAGTGGCATGATGAATATAAGCCTGATCCACTCGGGCTCGAGGTAGCGATATTCTCCGAGAAATACGGATATGCCGGTCGGGTGGATTTAGTGGCCCATTTCAACCATTCTTCCCAAATACATAACACCGACATAATGGCTAACTCTTTCTACTACAGCCATATCGTGGCTTACAAAAAGATAGGAAAGACCTAATTCATCCTGCATCCCGAGGAAAAACTTGTGTCCCCCATGATGCTTTTCTCCTTTCATGCATGTATGTGACATCATCCCCTTTTCGTGCTTACCTTTCATCATTCCTTCTTGGGCGTTTGCCACACTCGCGATGAAAACCAAAGTACCTACGACAATGGCAGGAATCATCCGTGAAAATGTTCTCTTTGACATCGTTACCTCCTTTATTTACTTTTGAGTTCTTGATCTGTCATTCGCTATTTGCCTCTTTAGACCCTAACAATGGCAAAAGATTATAACTTTAAATTTGAAAAGCCAAATTAGTTTATGCTTTTTTTCATTTTTCTTCAACTACGAAGTTCTAAAATGTCAGATACTATGTACTATCAAAACGATGAAGATCCCCTTTTGTGATATTTGATTTGGATATTTAGGACATCACCTGCCTTGAAATCAACTGATGGCTCTGAGTTCACTAAATCAGCATACAGATTGTCCGGAGCATCCTACACAGTGAGTAGAACTTTTTATTTTAATGGCTCTTATTCAGGTGGTATTATGTCATGATAATGGCTAAAAGTCAAGGTATAAATGAACGTCCTATGGCTATTAATCAGCGTGTAAGGGACACGCCTTGCCGCAAAGGTGAGGTGTCGGAGATGGATCGAGTCCTGAGGTCTTATTTGCTCACAGCATGTGGATCTTTACAGATCCCATCGCGCCGTTCTGTTGGATGGTGTGGGTGGAAGCATTCCAAGTTAAGATAAGTGCCACGCACTTCCCCCGGAGACAGAGCTGAAAGCTGGAAAATACCCAATTACAATTTGGTGGATTTCCATGCGACTTACGACCTGCCAATTGATCTTGGTGGTGTGAAACTGCAAGTCTTTGCTCACATCTTCAATTTGCTTGACGAAGAGTACGTTCAGGAAGCTTTGGACAATAGCCAGTATAATTCATACCAAGTCGATGGTGAGATTGTTAATCCTCACAAGGCTGATGCTGCTGAGGTCTTTTTCGGATTACCGAGACAAATCAATGCAGGTCTATCAGTGCTGTTCTAAACGATCTGGTAGCAGTGAACTACAAGAAAGCCCTTCCGCTACTCGGCGGAAGGGCTTTTTGTTTGTATCGCAAGATGTCATCTTACTCGTGTCCCTCTGCTAGAAAAACCAGCACCGCAGGCAAGGTAAGCATGTAGAAATTCCGGGGGAAAAGATGGGAAAAGGTGGATGTTGATGAAATTTGTGGTGTAGATGCTGAAGAGATAGCAGGGAAAATCATTCCGGGTTCTCCCCAGCAGACTTCCAACTTTGAGATCAAGTACCTTCTCGGAAAGAACACCTTCATTTAGCTCAGTAACTACCAATGGTCAGGTTACTTCATGGACTACAAGAACAGCTACGAAGTTCCCACCTTCAACGAGACGAATCTGAAGATCGGGTATACTCTGAATATGAGTGGAACGAAGGTGGCTGCCATCGTACACGCTAACAACATATTCAACCACGAACACTTTGCACAGGGATCAATCTTTACAGATTACGGCTATGATTTTGCGAAGCACAATACCGTAGCTCAGGCCCCATTGGCAAATTACTGGCTGACTGTGAAGGTATCACTATAGGAACAGCATTCAAACTGTAAATGTAAGAAGCACCGCCAAAGCGGGGCTTCTTCGTTTTGGTTCGAATGGCCCGTGAGGTGCGACGCACATGTTATCCAAGAGAGGAGTACATTATTGTCCTTCCTTGCTAGGCAACTTATGGCACGCTCACAGGTTTGAAACAACAGACTTAACCCGACTTACCATCTGCTCGCTGACCTTTTCCAAGTTTTCAATCTGAGAAACATTAGCTTGAGAACAACTTAAAAGTACTGCGAGATCTTTTTGAGTCAATCCTGCCTCTATGCGCATGATTTTAACAGGGTTTCCAATATAGTCAGATAGCTTAAAATCAACAACAGGTTCATCTTCAACTAGATCAGCATAAAGATTATCCACTGCATTTTCCACAGCTTCAACGAGTTCTCTTTCGGCCATGTCATAATCGACTTCAAGTCCTTCAATAGGTATGACCAAGAATTCAGGTTTTCCTTTGTTATTCTTCAGGATTTGAATATTCATCGATATACCTCCTTTCGATGCTTTATTCTAATGACGAGAATGATGAGTTCTTTCTTGAGTTTTTCATAGATGACTCGATAATCACCATGACGCAAACGATATAGGTTTTTCTCTTTGTTTATTTTCACAATATCTAATCCCTTTTCATCGACACCCAATCGGTAGATTTTTTCAGCCAGAATCTCTCTTGTTTTTCTTGGAATCTTGAGCAGTGATTTCTGAGCTGATTTCTTAATTTGGATCTTATACACAGGAAAATATAAGCTTATATTGTGGAAATCACAAGTCTCATTATGAGGGTAATATCAGTCGGATCTACTTATACCTGCCAGCACCTCTGCCAGGATGATTGTCTTAGACAATTTCTGGTTGAGTCCCGCTTGAAATGGCTAAAAATCAAGGTATAAATGAACATTCTATGGCTATTAATCAGGGTATAAAACAGTGTGTTTGGCTTTTATTCAAGGTATTTATTTTGAGACTGTCGCTGATCCTCGTCCCAAGCCTTTGGGGCGGGTCAGTGATCAGATGGAGTTGTATAGCACCCACTCAGTGAATCACCTATCAGCAGAGGACGTATTCAGTAGGTTTATTTCGACCTCACCTGCCGGTAGAGAATATTCCCTTTCGGATCACGAATGATAACCGTCACCTCATTGAGCTCGGGGTTAAAATCATATTCAATCGTCTCTGACAATTTTCCAAAAGCATCGAAATAATCTTTTTTCCACAACCTGTTGTTCTCTGTAAATGTCAAAGTGTGGCTGCCTATAAGAGAACTGTCGGCTTTAAAGTATTCTGATGTTGTAATTCTATAGTTAGTTGGATTTATGGTATCACCGACCGTTTCAAATCGGTATCTGAATTTATAGAAATAATAGGTATTGCCCACAGCATCCCGGACTTTCACCGATAATGGTTTTGCTAATCGATTATGTTTAAATTCGGCAATCCATCCAGGTTTCATCTCACTAAGGGAAGGGTGGAAGAGGTGGGGATCAAGAGCAGTCAAAGGACGATGACTGGAAAAAATAACTGATAGAGTGGACTCTGACTTGTCTCGATTCCATTGAATATAGTAAGTCCAGAGTAGTTTATTTATTTTACGGAAATATTCCACAGTCTTAACATGGGTACTGTCTTCATAAGATGCCCGGTAGAATGGACGGTCACCTAATTTCACCTCATCAAGTTCTTTGTTTAAAATATGGGTATGGGGATTCCATGACTCGAAAAATCGAAATGGCTCTGAAGGCTTAGGGAAAATTTCGTGCTTTTTCATCCGTTTCAGGGACTTTTTCCCGGATGGAATAAACTCGATTGTAATCAATTCGCCAGTTGAACTGTAAATCGCCTTGAAATGGTTGATCTTTTTCGCTTCTTTTTCCCCGATTTCATCTCCCAATATTTCCATTCGGGTTAACTCAGTTCTGAAATATTTTACGGTTTCCTGTTGTTTGACTTCGTCAGGTTTCTTTTGGAAACCTGCTGCCCGCAATTGACAAAAGTTAAAAGCTAAAAGTGTTATAATTAATGTTTGTAGTACTATACCCATCTAATTCTCAGAAGGAAATTGAATTACTAATGATTTAGTGTTCGTCTAATAAGTAAGTTTTCATTAGCCCAGTCCTTTCCACAGAATCCTTTGGACAGACAAATGGCTTATGACTCCTCCGCAGGAGTCCCTCCGGGACAATTCTCCATGCTTCATGCTCCCCCGATACGCTCTCCCGACTATGTCGGGACTACGGGGCAGGCATGCTCAAAGTTGTTTTTCAGGTGAAACTCATATTCTATCTTTATCAAAGGTTTAACATTTGTACTCTTTTTTGCTCCAATGTTTTTAACGCTTTTTGAAGTGTAACCACTTCTGATAAAGTGTTGGAAGTATCTTCGCCTTTCTTTTCCATTTCTCTTAGAATGATGCGATGTTCAGATATACTTTGCTTTATGGGTGTCTGTTCTAGCGTGATAAGGCAGTCAATAGCAACCTGTTTGGGATTGCGTTGTGTGGTCGTTTCAAAAAACAATCGGGCAGCAAGTTCTCTCTCAGATTTATCTTCAAACTGGTCAAGAACTCCGGAAAGATGCGATGTAAAATTATCGCTATCTAATTGAATAAGACGTTCAGCGAGTGTCTTCATCACCGGATGGGTAAAATGGTCAAAATCGACGTGCTTTTTAATAAAGGATATAGTGTCACTATCGTTACTTACTAATAGGCAGATAAGCTCACGTTGAGCTTTTTCAAATGAGGTATTCAGCGCCCAATCGTCAACTACCTGAATTTGATCTCCTCTTCGCTTATTAATCCACCGGGATTTTCTCGATAACATTCCCACAAGGGTATTTTCATCCACACTCAGCAATTCGGTAATTTGTTTCAGGGTGAACTGTTGGACAATTTTATCCTTCACATTAACAATTTCGTCGATTATCTCTCTGGCAAGCTGAGATCGATCGACAGGTTTTGAAAGATCCAATTCCGTAAATTTGATATGAAAGTCTATCAAACCGATTGAACGGTCTTTTGCCTTCGTAAATTCCTTCGTGCCCTTGTTTTTTATCCATGAATCAGGATCTAATCCTTCGGGGATTTCTATAATTTCTGGTGTGAGGCCACCTTTTAACAGATTATATCCTGCCCGGATGGTGGCTTTTCTACCGGGAACATCCCCATCGTACGCAAGATAGACAACATTCGTAACTTTCCTAATCTCGTTAACCTGCTTCTCAGTCAATGCCGTCCCTGATGTAGCTACAACATTCAGAATACCGTGCTGGTATAATTGAAGGAGATCCATATATCCTTCCACGACAACGAGGGATTTCTCCTTTCGGATGGCATCTTTTGTGACGGATAATCCGTAAAGAATTTCGCTCTTGTTATAAATTGGTGTTTCCGGTGAGTTGAGGTACTTTGCATCACTGGTACCGCCGAGGTCTCTACCCCCAAACGCCACAACTCGTCCCCCCCGGTTTTTGATAGGGAACATGATTCTGTCCCGAAAACGATCAAAAACTCCTTTATCACTTTTTGAAAATAAACCACTTTTTTGGACCACGTCGTCCGGAATATCTTTGGAAGCTATAACGGAAAATAACTGGTCCCATGATGAAGTAGCGTAACCGAGATTAAACCGGTCTATAGTTTCTTCGGATAGTCCACGTTTTTTTAGATAATTACGTACTTTTCCCCCTGTTTTCGACTGGAGGTTTTCCTTGTAAAGTTTAACGGCTACTGTATGTAAATCATAAAGCTGGGTGAAAAATTCCTTTTTTTTGTCATCCTTACTGAATTCAACCTCAATCCCGATTCGTTTCCCCAGATTTTGAATAGCTTCGACAAACTCTACTTTTTCATATTCCATAAGGAATGTGATGACATTTCCACCTCTGCCACATCCGAAACAGTGGAAAATCTGTTTATCCGGCGCCACGCTGAAGGAGGGAGTTTTTTCCGTGTGAAAAGGACACAGCCCAAAATAGTTTTTCCCTCGACGACGGAGTTCTACGTATTCGGATACTACATCAAGAATGTCTGTCGAGTCTCGAATTCTATCTATAATATCTGGTGAGATTCTTGCCATTTTCCCGGTTAAAAATATTGTACTTTCTTGTTGTCTAACTTCACTCTGATCCAAAATTCATTTTGTACAACCAATTCTTCTAACGCCATTGACCGTATGATCATCTTCCTATATCCTGAATAAGATTGATAAAACGTTGAGTGATTCTTGAAGTTATTAAAATAATTTGGATATGGTAAAATGTCTGCTAACCATACGATAACTATAATTGCGAGAATTCCCTTCAAAGTTCCGAAAGCCAGACCAAGAAATCGATTTACCATTCTAATGCCGGTGGCTAACAGAAAACCCTGAATTGCATTTGTAATCAATCGAATGACAATAATAAAAATCAAAAATAGTGTTAGAAAGCTCAAGAACGCGATGAGTCTGGGATCAACATAAGTAAAAGGTTGTAACCTTTCCACAATGATACTTATTAAACTTTTTGCAATGAAAAATGATAGACAAATTCCGATGATGCGGCTGATTTCTTCTAAAAATCCTCTTTTATATCCTACTATGGAAAGGATAGTAATAAAAAGATAAGCAAAAATATCAAATGGATGACTCAATACTGGAGTTTTTGTTGAACCAATTTCTGCACCATTTTGCCATCGGTTCTTCCTGCTATTTGTTTCATGACAATAGACATAACTCTCCCCATATCTTTCATCGTAGTGGCATCTGATTCTTCAATAGTTTTGTCAATAATGGACTCAACTTCTTTATGGGGCAGTTGTTCTGGAAGATATGTTTCGATAATTGCCAATTCCTTTGACTCTGTCTCCACAAGATCATCACGATTGCCTTTTTGGAACATTTCGATGGCTTCCTTCCGCTGTTTGGCTGCTTTTTGAATTATTTGTATTTCCTCTTCATCAGACAAATCCGACCTTTTTGCAATGGCTCCATTTTTCAATTGAGCCAATAGACTGCGGAGTGTACGCACCATATCTTTTTCACCTGCTTTCAGTGCTTGTTGCATTTCAGTCTGTATTTGTTGGTGTAGTGACATGAATTTTACCGAATCTTCCCAGTGAAAATTTACTTCACCACCGGTTGATGTCAAGATGTTTTGCTATAGAAAAAAGGGTTGTCAGGAACTATTGTAGAACAACCAAAAGAATCTTCAAGCTAAGACTGATTGTTATCGACCGAATATTTTTTAATAAATAAAGCAATAATTCCAAATACAAGAAAGGGAGCCAATAAAAGTCCTGCGATGGGTACGATGATTTGTTGAATATAAATTTCACCACCCTGTCCTACACAATATGGACAGCTAAAAACTATTTCAGGTAATCCTACCAATAATAGTAAAACCAGGATGAAAAAGCTATGCGACTTCATCAATTCCTAACTCGAACATAGCTGCGCCATAGGTGTCCTATATTATATGTGCGATTTAGTTTGGTCTGGTATTTATACCGTTGGGAAATATTTTATTAGCTATTTTTTCCTTTTTGGTGGTGTAAAAATGAAATCTGTACTTGCTGATTCATCAGCTTTGATGGTTACTGTTGCCGTCTGTTTCCCAAGTCTTTCGTGCCAGGCTTCAACAGTATAAGTTCCAGCTTCTAATCCGGAAATAGTAAAAGAACCATTCTCTCCTGTTACGGCAAAAAAAGGATGATCAAGCACACCTATCCAGGCTCCCATCCACGGATGGACATCACACTTTAATGGTATCATGATTTCTACCTTATTAAAGGAAACCGTAAGTTTTTTCTTGAATTTGGGCTGAGCTTTATTAAACTCGCGATTGATTTTTGGTTTTGCATGAATATTGTGTAATGTACCGTCACTGTTTAAAATATCAATGGATTGTCCTACTTGAACGCCTATTACATGGGGCTTATATAAACAACCATCCTGATCTATAACAACAGGTTCTGAAGGGGTTGGGAAGTTACCTGTGACGCCTTCTTTAATGTAGACAAAGACATTCATCAATTCTCCATTTTCACCTAACAGTAACCATTCAGTTGTAGGTGCATCCAAATGTTTAGCTGAACAGATGGGGTCAGCGCCCATCTTGATTTTTTTCATGGTCGGTGCCTTACCTTCAAATTTTATGTTACCGGTGATAGCGCCGTCCGCATGGAGTATAGTTAAACTTCCAATGAAGATTGTAACAAGAAAAACAATTGATAATTTTATACTCATATTACCTCCAAGAATTAACTCATTGACATATAAAGATGTTAATCCAACTTGGGGAATTTTACAAATATTAAAATGAGAAATATTAAAAAATTGTCAATTATTCAACGTAACAAGAAAGTTACTTTCTATTGTGTCACCGATTCCCATGGAAAGTTTATCCCCATCATTGAGAGAACCAACACCGCTGGGTGTGCCGGTAAATATGATGTCGTTTTTCATTAGGGGAATTCTTGCTGAGAAATATTCGATGAGGAAAGGAATACTAAAAATCATATCCTTCATATAGGCGGATTGTACTATGGTTCCGTCAATCTTCAACCAGAAATTGTTTTCCCACAGTTTAAAATCAATCGGTTTAAATTGTGTCAGGACCGCGGAACCTAAGAATGATTTTGCAAGAAACCATGGTAGTTGTGCCTTTTTAAGTTTGGTTTGGAGAGGTCGGTCGGTTAAATCAAGTCCTAAACACAACTCTCCCACATGATCCCATACGAGTTCCTGAGGTATTTGATAGCCTGGTTTGGTTATCCTCGCGACGATTTCCAGCTCATAATGTATTTCCTTGTCCGGAGGAATATAGAGGATAGGTTCAGTTGTTACACAGACAGAAGGTTTCTGAAAAAAGATCGGCTCTTCAGGGACTGCACTTTTCATTTCCTTTGCGTGCTCTTTATAATTTCTAGCGACACAATAGATATTGAAGACTTTCATGATATATGGTTTTTATAGTAGTTTCTTTAAAATAATTCGTGTTTCACTATCGGACAGCTTTTGGATAGTCTCAACAATTGTAAACCCTCTTTTTTCACAAAAGTGAAGCATCGCTTTGTATTTTTTTCGAGTTTTCAGAATAATAGCTTCATATCCCTTACTTTTTGCCCAGCTTTCCTGTTTATCAGCCAGTAGTTCTGCAACTCTAAAGCGTCTAAATTTTGGTATTACACCACCCATCCAACTATAAAGAGATCCATCATGATACCGATCATATCCAATTTTAAATCCAACAGATTGATTATCTTTATAGGCGGTCAGAATGTGGTGGGCAACACCGGCGAACCGCTTTTTGTATTCATCAATGCCGTATGGATTTTCAAATTCCGGTATCTGGCTGGAGACAGCAATGGCATCTTTCAGCCTATGTTCTTTTATGGTAAAATTCAGGGGTAATTCCAATTTGACTTATGTTGTAACTATTCAGCCTATTTTCCGGAACTAGGCTAAGGCATAGGTTCCCCGTACGGTCACAAGCTCCCTACGGGACAGGAAGGCTAAGATTCCTCCGTGGGGGTCCCTGGGACAACGAATGAATAATAGCATTTCCAATGGATCCTGTGGATAGTTCCTATAGGATATTTCTTGTTCAAAAGATCCTTGGGACAGATTCAACCAGAATACTCTTCGTTTTCTCATTAATGTAAGACTTACTAATTACTATTTTTATATTACTTATTCGTTATTCTTTATTCGTTATTTGTCATTCTTTATAGCCCATCTCTCTTTTCCTTTGCCTTCGCCTGCCTGTCCGTCGTAACGGTAGTGTAGATGGGCGCCTTAGCCTTAACTTTAATAGTTACCTTATGTCTTCCTTTCTTTCTTCCGTGCCGCCGGGAAAAGGATGTTATTGAGAATCAGTCGATACCCCGGGGAATTTCGATGGAGTGATAGGTCGGTAGGGGGATCACCCACAAAGTGCTGGTAATCTTCCGGGTCGTGTCCTCCGAGGAATGTGAACGTTCCTTTGCCGAAATTTCCGTGAATATACTTGATTTGTTCCTCGCCTTCTACCTCTCCAAGAATGGTGACATGTTTTTTGATCAAACTTCGCCGAAATCCGGTGGTTTGTCCCATAAAACCTTTAATAATACCCACGTGATTTTGAGTCAGCATGGAAGGGACTGGATCATATTTCGCAGAGAATTCAAAGAGTGTGAAGTAGTCTGCTTCTGGTCCGCTAATGGTTGGTCGATCACTGGGGGGAATATCAATATTGGAAAATTCGTAGATAAACGGATCTTTGATGAGAGTATAGTTTTCGAACGCGAAAGATTTGTTGAAGTCTAACTTTTGCTGTGCCTGTGGATCACTTGGTGTTCCGTCAAATACGCTTTCGACGATATCAACACCTTCGGCGGTGAGTGCAATATCCAGTGCATCGGTGGCGGAACACATGGCAAAAATGAATCCGCCCCTGCCCACGTAGCTTTTGATTTTTTGCGCTACTGTTTTCTTTTCTTCAGATACAGAAGTGAATCCCAGCCGGATCGCCATTGCTTCGGATTCATTCTGTTGTTGGATATACCAGGGGGCATTGTGATAACTTCGGTAAAATTTCCCATATTGACCTGTAAAATCCTCATGGTGAAGGTGTAGCCAATCATATTTATCGAGGTAATCAAGAAACACTTCTTCGTCCCATAAAGTAGTGTATTCCACTTCTGCGTATGTGAGAGCAAGAGTTACAGCGTCATCCCATGGTTGCTTGTTAGGAGGGGAGTATATAGCGATTTTAGGTACTTTTTCTAATAAAATAATATCCATGTTACTCATGTCAATCTCACCGTAGATATTCACAACATCAGATTCGGTAATAATCTCTGCCGTGACTCCTCTAATTCGACACTCCTGAAGAATAGCGGGATAGTTTTCAATCATGAATGAGCCACCGCGGTAATTAAGAAGCCATTCCACGTTGATATCTCCCGATAATATCCAAAAAGCAATCCCATAAGCTTTCAGATGATCTTTTTGAGCCAAATCCATGGGGATGAGGATCTTGTCTGCCGACAAAAACTGGCAAAAGAATGCAAGGATGAAAATTACTCTTATCAATTCACTTCCCTGTCCTGCGAAAGTTCACGAATTCGGTATCGGACAGGTTCAACGAGCATACTCTCCGGAAATAGTTCCAGAACAGATAGATACCATTGGATAGCCTGGTTCGAGCCATGAGTGTAACGATCATAGATTTCCCCTATCATAACCGTTGCTTTATCACCAAAAGGTGATTCTTTGATGGACTCGAACTCTGTCAATGCTTCATCATATTTCCCCATTTGAACAGCAATCTTGCCATTTCTGAAAGCAGCATTTACGCTAATGGGAGATTGGGGATATTTATTCGTTACCTCACTAAAATAGACCGTTGCCTGATAAGGGTTCGCCTGCTTTAACGATTTTTCTCCTTCAAGGTACAATAAAAATGCATCTTTGGCTTCGGCATCGGCACGACTATACTTTTCCTCAATAAAACCTCTAAGTTCCAGGATATCGTTATAGCTGTTATTGGTCAAATCAAGGCGAAAAACAAGGTCGTTAAGCAGCACAAGCGCTGAATCTAATTCGCCCATAAGAAACTGAACCTGACACTTTTTTGTGAGATAAAATATTGTATTTTCGTTTGATTTTTCTGTCAAAGTCAATTGGTTGAAAAAAACTAACGCGCTTGCCAAATCTCCTTTTGCTATCAAAACGTCTCCAATGCGACCGTTTGCTTTCCTGATGATATTTTCTTCTTTCAACATGCTGCTTGCCAAGCGAAAGGCTCCCAGTGCACCGTCAAAATCCTGCGTTAACCTGTATTTGATTTCGCCAATGCGGAAATGGGCTTTTGGGGAAAAAATGGTGGAAGGCAGGGAAGTAAGTATAGAATCATAAAGAGTAAAAGTTTCTGCAAGCCTGTTTGTTTCTATTGATTCCACGGAGTAGAAGTGATTTTCAAAAAAGATATTGTTGGGATAATATTCTGCTAAAGATTTAAACGACAGCTCTGGTAAAATCAGTTGTTCATAAGTTAAGGCTAACCCATATAATGCTTCCCCAGAGAATCCGTTAGCTAACGGACTCTTATTGATAAGATTAATTTTCCGTAAAGATGTGGTTTCCAATATTTTCGAGTAAGCTTTCAGGGATAACGAGTATTGTTGTTCTTTTCTCAGATTTTCTGCAAACTTTAGCCACCGTTCAAAGTCTGATTTCATTTCAAACCCGAGCTGATCATGTTGCTCAAATGCCTCGAGGTATTCACCTGTTTTGAAGAGAAAATCGCTGTATAGTCTACCAATCAAAGACTCATTTTCGTTGAGCCGATTGAAGAACACGTCTTTTATTAGAGTACGACTTTCCTCTACATCGGACATTCTCAGAATTTTTTGCGATGCGGTTTTACTTCTACGCGGGTGTGATAGTGCATATGTGATATATTCATGAGTTGCTTCTTTATACTGCTGTTTTGCCTGATAAGCATTTGCGAGTTCCAATGAAAACATGGAAGGATCGTTAAACTGTACTCTACCTGCTGTTACCAGGTTCTTCAGCGGAGTATCTAAATGGTATTTCATGTACATCTGCAACATGATGCGATATGCTGTTTGAGAGTGTTTATATTGTAATATAAGGTTCTCCCAATATTCTAATGCTCGATCCTCTTCACCTTCTAATAATAGTACTTCTCCAAGCTCGATATGGCTCTGGAGGTCGTTAGGGAATAGCGCTAACCGATTTTTTATCAAAGTCTCAAGAGCGGAAAAGTTATTATTTCTGCGATAGAGTGATTTGAGTTGAAGAAATGCACGTGTATTTGAGGGGTTTTTCTCTAACAGGGATTTATAAATTGCTTCTGCTTCATCGTACAATTGGATTCTTTCTAATTGAGTTGCCCTTTTCAATGATGCATTTTCATCTTGGCGTAATAGAAAGGGAGTAGTTTGTGGAAATAATTGTCCAGTGAGTAAAAATGTTATGATGATTATCAGTAACAGGTTATTCATCTTCAGGCGCCATTTGCGGGGATTGGGCAAGGGCGTTGAAGTACCTTCGAATCATATCCTGGTAATCTCTGGGATAGCCGGCTTTAAGCGCCAGGTTCAACGCTTCCATGGCAAGATTTCGCCGTTGTCCCATATCCTCCGGCAATCCTTCAGGACCTGTTCGGAAAATATCTTCACCCGTGAATGACCTCCGTTTTTCCGATAAATCGCGCTGTCTCATGGATTTTTGAGAATCCAACATCCTTGAGAGGATTCTCTGCTGGCGGTCTATGGTTTTTCGAGTGACCCGGCGCCGGTTGAAGTCTTTAATGACTTCTTCCATATCTTGCACGATTCCGCCTAAATTTCCTCCTGCATTTTGTGACCCACGCATTTCCCGTATCATCTGCTGAAGAGACTTTTTCAGTTGACCTTGTTCCTGACCGAGTCGCTTCATCATTCCTTCCTTTGAGCTTGCAGCCATTTGTCCCATGGCGAGTTGAAATGTCATGCTATTAATTCCCTGTTGCTGACCAGCCATTTGCTCCATTCGTTTTAAAAATTGCTCGAATCCGGACGCCATTCCCGACTGCTGCATGGCATCCATGGCGCTGAGTGTGGATAATGCCAGGTCATTTAATGCGCCTACCGTTTCCTTCTGGGATCTTGCCGCCATTTTACCATTCCTATTCTCAAGCTTGTTTATGGTTTCGGACATCCCTGCTGATGATCTTCCAAGGGCTTTTCCCATCTTGGGAGTAACGGAAAAAGTCTTCCGGGACAATTCCAATACCGATTGAGTCAATTGAGCAAGTTGATCTTTGAGGAGCTGTTGGTTTCCTGCCATATCGCCAAGACGCGGGCTGTTGTGGGAAAGTTCGCTGGTTTCTTGATGGAGCGCCTCCTGGTGTTTAGATAAATAAAGTGTGTTCTGAAAAATTTTGTCGAACTCCCTGGACATTTCTGCGATGGTTTGCATCTGGAATTGAGATTGAATGTTTTGAAGTTGAGCCACCATTTGCTGCAAGTCCTGCAGAGATGTACTCGTCATTTCACTTGCCATGGAAGAGTTTCGTGATTCGAGAGATTCAAGAGCAGACAAAAGGTCTTGGGAAGTCTGTTCGGTTAGTTCTGATTGGGAGAGATCCTTGAGTTCCTGTCCGGGTAATTTGGCAAACTCTGAAATGATATCTGCAGCATCATCCATTGCGTCCCGTAGATTTTCGAATTCCTGTTGAGTCCGCTCTTGATCCTCGATTAGCCTTGCAGGATTTTTAGTTAACTCATCCTTTTCCACTTTATTCACGATTTCCTGCTGGCGCTTTACAAGACTTTCCATCCGGGCCACTAATTCATCTATCCGCTGCTCAGCCTGGATTCGTTTAAAGATTTCGATAAATCGATCCAACTGTGCTTCCATAGCCGCAGTATTGGACTGAAGATCCCTGATTGCATCCATCAAGTCTTGAGCAGAGGGTTGTTCCATGGATGATTGAAGCTGCTCCATCGCCGCAATGAGTTCCGGGGTAATGATTTCAGATAACAGGTCATTAAGGTCGCGGAATTTCTCTAACAGTTCATCAGAAAAAAGGTTGTGTTTTTCCGACTGCTCGATGATATCTTTTACCTGTTCCTGGAGGTCTTGAATATTTTTCACCTTTTCTCTCATTTCCTCCAGCGATTTCTTAAGTATTTGTTCCTGTTCCCAATTGAGTTCCCTGTTTTTAAGAAGGTCTAATTCAACGGATTCCAGGGATTGGTCTAAGGATTCTAACTCCTCTATCATCTCTTCGATTGAAGTCTGCACCTCGGATTCTTTTTCAACAGTCCGGGCAAAAAGGTCTGCAATTGAGGGAAAACGAGTAATGAGAGTATGAGAAACAGCTTTTTTAGGACCTGAAACCGTATCATTGTCATACAATTCAAAATGGAAACGAATCTCGTCCTCCGGCATAAGATTGAGGTCCTCTACAGTCCAGAGGTAATAGACTTCCTGAGAGATATCCTCATGACTTAGTTCAGGTATGGTTTGGATATTGACTAATTCTTTATTGAACGGACTTTTCCCAACTGAGAGATAATCCGGATGTTTGACTTCATAAACAATCTGAAGGTTGGAAAAGCCGAAATCATCCTCGATATGTAGCTGAATAGGAATAGTAAAATCCGTTCCCAGTTCAGAAGGCGTTTCCGGTTGTATAACATCCATACCCGGAGGCGTGTCATCTAAAACCATTAAATGATATTCTATGGGATCAAGGTTGCTGGTATTACGTCGATCAAAAACACGGGAGATAAGGGTGCCATCTTCTAATAAAAGAAAAGAACCGGTGGCTTTCCTGCCATTAATGTTGAGTACGATTTGGTCTATCCCTTCGGGTTCTCCGAGAGGTGTGAAATCAAAATAAGCTCTGGATAGTTTTTTATCAGCCTTTAAAAGAAACGACAGTTCAGAACCTTTAAGACCCCGTATTTCAGCGATGTTTCCTTTTTGTACTACAGGTTTGAGATTGGTGTAGTCAGGGGGTGTTATCGTTACAACAAAATCCTCAATAATGGGGCGGTCAATAACCTCGATGGTGTAGGTAGGGGAGGAGATTTCATCCCAAGGCTGCCAGAAATGGCTGGACTGAACAAATCCTCGATAGTGGATATTTTGAAACACATCCTCCATTTCGTGGACAAAACTTCCATCTTCCTGTCGTGATAAGGTCAGATAAGTATCCTTTTCCGGTGAACTGAGTTCAATAGTGATGAATTCCAAATCGCTCCCTTTTGCATTGAATTTAATTGTGGCATTATCACCTCCCATGAGAGAAAGATCCCCTGTCACGCTACGAAGTGTAAAAGGATATGGGATTGGGAAATTGGTTCTGGGGTGAATCCAATGTTTGAAAGCTTCACTGAATTGTTGTTGAAAACCGGCGGAAATCAAAAGTGAGATAATTACGATTATTGCAAATATGACACTTTTTCTTTTATGCTCCAAAGTACGATAAATGGAGGAGGTATCCAGTCTCTGCAATTTTGAAGTAATTCCGGAGACATATTTTAACGCCAATGAACGTGAAGTACTTGAGAATCTTGAGGAGGCAAGTTGCAAGGCGTTGAGAATTTCATCGGATTTATCAGATGATTTTTTACCAACTTCACTTGCAAGCGCCGAATAGGAGTAGCGGGAGATACGGTTATTTATAATCAGGTAGAAAGTGATGATTGAAATAAATATCAAAGCAATGAATACCAGTAATCCTCCCCACCAAAGGTTATAGCGGATTGAGGTGGAGAACCAGAATGTAGATTCAAGTCCGAGTAAGAGTATAATGACACTGACAAAAACTGACATACCCACCCATGCCAAAGCTAGGAGATCGTGTACGATTTTTCGGCTTCGAAATCGTGTAAGTTCGTTGATAACCGGATTTATGTTACTGGACGAATGCATAGAGAAAAATGTTTGTCCCCATTTTGAGAGCTGCTATATGTTTTTCTATGGGATCATTATGGACTTCGGTGTCTTCCCAACCGTCGCCAAGGTCTGTTTCATAGGTGTAGAATAAAATTAATCGGTCGTCTTCAAATAGTCCCAACCCTTGAGGTGGTTTTTCATCGTGCTCGTGTATCTTAGGCAATCCGTCGGGAAATTTGTAGAATACGTTATAGAGAGGATGATCAAAAGGAAGCTCCACCCAATCCTTATTTGGGAACACCCGTTTCATCTCCCGGCGGAAAGATTCATCCATGCCGTAATTATCATCGGCGTGGAGAAAACCACCTCCCAAAAGGTAAGTTCTCAGGCGAATAACTTCACGTTCCGAAAACCGAATATTTCCATGCCCTGTTAAATAAAGATAGGGATAACTGAACAAATTTTCATCACTCAGGGAGACTCGCGCTTCTGTATTTGTAACTTTCACATTGGTGTTCTCGGAAATAAATTTTAGCAGGTTTGGGAGTGAGCTTGGATCGCTATACCAATCGCCACCGCCGGAATATTTTATACGGCAGATAGTCAGTCCCTCATCCTTGGATTGACAATATCCAAAATTAAAAACAGGTAGAGTGATTAGACTGCATATTGTGATCCAGGCAAATAAGTGTTTTTTAATTTCCATGAATAGTATGAATTTAATACCTTAAAAAGATACAATGCTTCATTTGTTCCACCAGGATAATTTCTTTAAAATGGAGCAAAATATGATGTAAGGTCTTAGTGACAAGTCACAAGTATCCCCGACTTCGTCGGGATCTACGCTTCGCTCCGACAAGTAACAAGTGTCAAGTAACAAGTTTAAAGTATCATCCCGAAGTTTCGGGAGAAACTTGTAACTTGGAATATTGAATCGATGCGTCTATTTTGACCTCCGTATGATTCAAAGAAGGTTAATATCATCCGTTGTCTTTTGGATACTTGTAATTATTGTGTACCCGATAAACGGGGCAGGGGTTACGGATTTAGAAAAGACGGCGTCTGGGAAAAATCTACCAAGACTTCTGCCAAAGATTCTTTCTATCAAGCATCTCGTCAGGTCTTACAGACGAAGTGAAAATCCGTTCCTTGAAGGGCTATTTCGGCCATTGGAATTCAGGGAACCCATCATCACCATGCCGGCAGAAGTGAGGTATGGAATCGGTTATTACGGTATGGATGGGTTCAATATATTTGGCTTTTCCCCCAACTTGATTAAGTACGAACCAGGTACTGACCGAATTGAAAAAATTCCTCTAAGTGGTCGAACGGGTCAGTTTATGGAAGTTGAAGGATTTCAAACGAATTTGTCTTATCTGTTTTTTAAAAAAAGTTACCTTGATTTTCTGACCGGATTTGGATTTCGGTATTCTTCAATCATCCCTATTCCTAATGTGACGCTTCCGAGTGGAGAATTGGTGAAAGGACCCCCCGAGGTTCCTTCATCCTGGGGTGTGACCAAAACATTTACACCGTCGGTATTGGAAGGAAATATTTCGACGTCGTTGATATTTCAATGGTTTCCCAAATGGATGCTCCATCTGAGGTATTCATATGGGCTCAATCGTATTCGATTTTACAGTGATGAAGGATTAAACCCTCTGCCATACGGTACCGGCACAAGTGTAACCTATGGGGTAGGAGTCAAATACATCCGGGAATCGGTAACTGCAGCCCGGTTTGCATTTGGATTGGAACTTCGCCATATTTACCATAAGGTAAAAAAAATAAAAGATCCATCGGATGTGACTCCAATAACCGGTTTCAACCTTCCGCAGTTTGGGATTTACTTTACATTCAGCGCTTTTTATGGGGGCAAACCCACTGTAGGCGATGAGGGGAAAAAGCGGTTTCTCAAAAAAGATTACATTTCGGCAAAACGCCTTTTGGGTCAATTTGTGGAAGGTTATCCCCGCCACGGGCGGGTAGAACGAGCCAAAAAGCTTTTGGAGATATGTGATGAAAAAATCCCGTTTCAACTTTATGGAGAGGGACGAGAGTTTGAAAAAAGGGATAAGCTCGATCGTGCTTTAGAGAGGTATGTTCAATCGTCCAGGACAGCCAACGATTCTTTGGGAAAAGTACTCCGCTGGAAGATGGAAGAAATCGCTCAACTATTTATGCAAATTTCTGATAGCCTGTTTGAAAGCGGTGATGATGAGAGAGCGCTCATGTTTGCCCAACAGGCTGCGGTAGTTTCTGAAAATGGGAAATTAGCTCTCCGTAGACTGGAAGCAAGGATACTCATGAGAAATGGAAAAGACCTTGCTATCCGGGGATTTTTTTCGGGTGCATTAGAAAAATATTCCGAAGCTCTATCCCTGGCGCCTCATTTAAAACATGATATCAGACGGCTGGAGCTTGAAGCGGCTGTGGGTATGTTGGAAGATGTAAATAAGGCGAGCGATGAGTCCTCTGTAAGGCTGGCTTTATCATCCCTTCTCCATGCAAAAGAGATACTTGGAAAAAAGGACGAAGAGATGGACAGGATCATCTCAGAACTCGAGCGCCAACTTGCATTATTATCTGAATTCAGACTCAAACAGAAAATGGAAGAATATATGGAAGTGGCAAGGGATGAAATTGCATTTCGCCATATGCCTAAGGTGAGGCTTGGGATGCTTGTAGCAGAGGTGGAATATATTATGGGTTCTCCTCAAGATGTCGTAGAACGGGTGGATGAGAAAAACCTGAATTACCAGATGTGGATATATGAGGCTCCTGACCGGAAAAAAGCTTATTTCTATTTTGAGGATTACGTTTTATTTAGAATAGAAGAGAAGTGATTTTGTTGTGTAAGAGTGTTTCCCGTCCCAAAGGGATCCCTATGGGACGGGAAACACTTTTTAAAGCAGATGGGTATTTCTCACCGCCCACATAATTTCCTTCGATACCGCTTTTATCGTTCCTGCTGCTGGGACTGCCATCAACATACCGATAGCCCCCATCAGGTTTGCACCAATTAATAGAGCGATGATCACTAATATCGGGTGTATCCCAACACTCTGTCCAATCAATTTTGGCGTCACCAGATTATTATCGATTTGCTGGACGATCAGAAAGACAAAAATGATATCGAATATGAAAAAGGGTGAGGGGATTGGGGTTACATTGAAGAGATAGTGGGAAACAGCGCCCGTGTCGATATTATTCATCACTGCAACCAAAACCGCCGGAACCATCCCGACAAAAGGACCGATGAGTGGAATCAAGTTGGCTAATCCGGCAATGATACCTATGAAAATGATCAGGGATAGATTGGCATCCATAAATACATTCAGAAGCCAAAGTCCAAATATGGAAAGGATGGCGACACTGCTGGCAGCCAATAATTGTCCGTGCAGATAGCTGCTGACCTGTTTCTCGATATTTCGTATCAACCGAAGTCCCAATTCAAAATATTTGTTTGGGATAAAACTGACCAGAGACCGTTTGAAATTGTGATATTCGTATAAAATGATAATCGTAAAGATGAGTATCATGGTAGCAAAAAACAGGAATGATCCGATAGCGCTGGTCAGTTGAGAAAGGCTACCAAGTACCGTTTTGACATAGCCGCTGATCTTATCTGCGCTGGAAGTTGCATCTGAGCTGCTTTCTAAAATTTCTTTAGCGAATTCCGGAAGTATTCCAGTGAAGTTGCTACGTAAATTGTCAATCACAGTGATGAGTTCTTCTTTTTCAAATTTATGATAGGTGACCATAGCTTCATTAGATAGTTGCATCCCAAAGCTGGATAAAAAGATAACGAAACCGGCAATCAGCGACAATACAGTAACCAGCACTGCCAGTCCTCGGCTTCTCAATTTCCCCTCCAGCCAGTCCACAGCGGGGAGGAGAATGGTGGTGAAAAGAAACGCAAAAACTATCAGCAGAATGATATCGGAAATGTATTGCCAAATAAGGTAGAGAAAGCCTATCCCCAAAAGCATTAGAGTCAGGCGGTAGAATTTTTGAACAGAGTCTTTAGGTGTCTGTTGCACTAATATTTTTGCTTTGCATCTGTGATAGAAGGTCGTTGGTTTTCCGCAGTCTTTCCCCGATAACAGAAGCGAGGTTCATAAGGATTTTGACACCAAGCTGGGGTTTTCTTTTAAGGAGAGCCGTCAAATCCGGACGAAAAAACCCAAGGAGAGTAGTGTGATCCTTGGCTAAGGCAGTGGCGGATCTGGGTTCCTTATCCAAAAGTGACAGATCACCAAAAAAATCTCCTTCTTTGAGAGACGCCACTACACTTGATGTGCCTTCTCCTGATTCGGTGAGGATATCCACCTTTCCTCTGAGAATGATATACATGCCTTCTCCGGGCGCATTCCGGCGAAAGACAACTTCGTCAGGTTTATACGTCCGGTGGTGAATGAGTTTTTCAATTTCCGACAGTTCCTTGGGTTCAAGACCCTCAAACACGGGGACTTTCTTTAATGTCAGAACTTCCTTGCTTAGTTCTTTACTTATCCCTCGAAAGATATTTTCCCACAGTGCGTTTTTCACTCTAACCTCCTGATCTGGTGTTAAAAATTTCGGAGCAAAATAGGGAAGGTAACATGATTTGTCAAGGAATTAGCTTTTATTGAGGGTAGTATTAAAAAATATTTTGAATTTACAGTAAATAAACTGTTACCCAGTCAGAAGACTGTAACAATAAAATTCAATTCCATTATAGAAAGATACCCCCCGAAAATTCTGGATAGTATCTTTAGAATATTACTTATCTGAGAATTATTCTCTGTATATCTTTACAATAACTTTACCATCCCTATCAACATAGCCCCGATACATACCCTCCGTATTGAAGGGCATGGCCACATTCCCGTCTTTGTCGATAGCGATGACACCGCCTGAACCTCCCAGCTTCACCAGTTTTTTCATCACCACAGTATTAGCCGCTTTTTCCAATGACATGCCTCGATATTCCATCAACACTGAGATGTCGTAGCCTACGAGGGAGCGCATAAAATATTCTCCCTGACCTGTACCTGAGACGGCACACGTTCGATTATTCGCGTAGGTTCCCGCTCCTATAATAGGGGAATCGCCAACCCGTCCGAACCTCTTATTGGTCAATCCCCCTGTAGAAGTAGCTGCAGCAAGATTTCCAGCCTTGTCTAATGCTACAGCTCCTACGGTTCCCATTGAACTACTCTCAAACTCCAGCCCTTTAATGGTAGTAGTTTTGTCTTTTGATGGATTTGTATTCTTTTTTCCCCGTTCTATTTTTCTCTGGAGCTGTTTCCATCTTCTCTCAGTAAAAAAATAATCATCCGGCATCAATTCAACCCCTTGTTCTTTGGCAAATGCTTCTGCTCCTTCACCTGTCAACATGACGTGAGGAGTCTTTTCCATCACCAATCGAGCGAGCGCGATGGGGTTTTTAACATGTTTGACTGCTCCAACGGCTCCAGCCATAAGTGTTTTCCCGTCCATAATCGATGCATCAAACTCATTCGTCCCGCTATGAGTAAAGACAGCCCCTTTCCCTGCATTGAAGAGGGGGGAATCTTCCAGAATCTTAATGGCTGTTTCCACTGCATCCAGACTACTGCCACCGTTGTTGAGGATATTATACCCGTATGACAAAGCTTCTGTTAGTTTTGTGCTGTACGCTTCTTCAAGTTCAGATGTCATATTCTTTTTCAGGATGGTACCGGCTCCTCCGTGTATGACCATGCCAAAAGTAGAACTGGTAGAGTCTTTTTGTTGACATGAGAGTACTACCAAAACAGCAATTGTAAGTGCCAATAGCCTATATGTTAAATGGAATCTAAATGTGAATTTCAACGGTTTATTCATATTTTTGTTCTCCGAACTTTGATGTAATATAATAAGAATCTATTACGACAAATATTTTCTCTAACATATTACTTGAATTCAACTATTAAGTGCAACTCAATTGTTTTGAGATGGTGTCAAGCTGAATGTTGGTAAAACCAATCTTCTTTAATTGTACACTTTCTGCCTGACAATAGTCTGAAGGAAATATTGCATAAAATTAACCGGTCATTTTCTTCCTAAAATTATTATCATGTGATATTTGAAGGTTTTAGTTTCTTGAAAACAATTGCGAATCACTGAGGGTCAATCTATTTTCCCGTCGTGAAATTAAGACAATTATTCATCATTTCCATTTTTGTAGCATCGATACCCGTGGGGATCTATGGTCAAACGGAAGACATCGATGAAGATATTCAATTTCATTCCAAGGAGTTGGACAGGATAAGAAGGGAAATCAAAAATTTTGAGAAACGAATTGGGCAGAAATCTGACCGGGAAAAAACCACCCTACAAAGAGTTAATGAATTGGATGAAGAAATATCCCTGGTTCGGAATTTGATTTATCGTTTAAGAAAAGAAGAAAAATCCAAAATAATTGCCATTGAGCAGGCAGAGAAAAAAATTACAAAAAATGAAGAAGAGTATAAAGACCTTCAGGAACGCTACGCACAACGGGCAGTGGATATCTACATGAAAGGTCGACTTTCCGATCTTGAACTTATTTTAGATGCAGGCTCCTGGAGGCGTGCGATGTATCGAACAAAGTATTTGAAAATCATTTCAGAATATGATAAATCAATAGCACGGAAGATCGATAACAGTATCAAGGAAATCAATGCAGACAAAACCCGTCTTACGGCAGATTTCAGGGATCTCAAGAAAATTGATAATGAAAAAAGTGCGTATAAAAAAAGTTTAGAACGGAATCGTCGTGCTCGAGCACGGGAGCTTGAACAGGTAAAAAAAGACAAGCAGGCTCTTGCCAGGAGGCTTGAAGATCGAAAATCATCTGCAAAAGAAATCGAAAAAATCATGGCAAAACTCGAAAAAGAAAAGGCTGCTCGCTTGGCGGAACTTGAACGAAGGCGTAGAGAGGAAGAACGCCTCTTAGTCGGCGGGAATTTTTCCGCTATTAAAGGGAAACTGCCATGGCCTGTGGAAGGGAAAATATTGTCACGATTCGGTTCGCACAGAAATCCCATATTAAAAACAGTCACGGAGAATTCAGGGATTGACATTAAAGGGAAAGCCGGAAGTGAGGTGAGGGCAGTTTTTGATGGAATAGTGACAACAGTGACTTACATTCGTGGATACGGGAATACGATCATCATTGATCACGGCGGGGGATTTTATACGGTTTACACACACGTGGTGGATGTTGAAGTGGAAGAAAATATGTACGTTGATGTGAGAGAAGTGATTGCTCATGTGGGAGATTCCGGCTCCTTCGACGGAGCCAAACTTCATTTTGAAATTTGGGGAAATCGACAAAAACTCAATCCTGAATTATGGCTGAAAAAATCGTAATGTTTAACCGGTTAGTGGAACAAGAGAGAATTTGGAGAAGAATTATATCTTCTTATAAACGCAATCGGGTTGCTTCTGCTTACCTCTTTTATGGTCCAGCCGGAACGGGAAAAGAAGGGTATGCCATCAAATTCGCAACCCTTCTGAATTGTCAAAAAGGTGACGCCGAACCGTGTGGTGATTGTCTTTCCTGCAAAAAATTCTATTCGTTACAGCACCCCAATTTGACGCTTATCGTTCCTCTGCCTAAAGATAAAGATATTACTAAAAATGATAGTGTGGTGAAAGCGCTGTCGGACAAGAATTTGAAACTTTTAACCGAATTAATGGGCAAAAAGGGACGAAATCCATATTCCAAAATTAATCTTCCACGAGCCAATAGAATTTTAATCAACAGCATTCGTGATTTGAGGAAAACGATTTTCCTTAAAATGATAGAATCAGGGAGAAAGGTCATTCTCATATTTGATGCTCATAAGCTATCTTCACAGCAGGGAGAAGCGGGGAATGCACTGCTGAAAATCCTGGAGGAACCTCCTGAGGATACCACATTTATTTTAACCACGGATTTCCCCGATCAACTTCCGGAAACAATCCGGTCTCGATGTCAGTCACTCTATTTTCCACCTCTGCCGGATCAGGTTCTTACTGAATATTTTCAGGAGGTACATCAAAAAACGGAAAATGAAGCCCTATTAATTTCACATCTGAGTCAGGGTAACATCCGCACAGGTCTTAATCTCATTACGAAAGATATGAATGAAATATTTGAACTTCTGGAATCGTTGATCGATTGGGTATCGGAGGAATCAGAATCGGGTTGGAGGCGATTTTTAGTTAACGGTTCTTCACTGTATCGGTCGAATCCACAGGAGTTTGCCTTTCAACTTCAACTGATGAGTTACTGGTTCAGGGACGCCATGTTTTTAGCTAAACTCAATGGTAAAGCTCAATTAATCCTCACAGACCGAAAAGAGAAATTAGCAGAATATATCACCCGATTTCCAAATGCGAAGTATCCTGAAATTATCGATCAGCTTGAAACATGTGTTGATTCACTTTCACGGAATTACAATTTAAATTTGGTATTGATGAATCTACTGCTTGATATACAGAATTTATTACATGGAAGGCTGAGAAATTACGCATGAGTAAATTTTACATCACAACGCCCATCTACTACGTCAATGACGAACCCCATATTGGTCATGCCTATACGACCATCCTCGCTGATGTGTTAAGTCGCTATCATAGAGAAGCCGGGGATGACGTCTTTTTTCTGACTGGTACGGATGAGCACGGACAAAAAGTTTACCAGGCTGCCCAGGAACGGGGTATCGATCCGAAAAGACATTGCGATGAAACAGTTGTTCGGTTTAAGGAATTGTGGGAAAAATTACATATTCGGTACGACTATTTTATACGTACAACAGATGAGTATCACAAAGAGGTGGTAAAGGCTATTCTTATTGATATTTATGAAAAGGGAGATATTTACTTCGATGAGTACAGCGGTCACTACTGTGTCGGATGTGAGCGGTTTTATACGGAAAAGGAATTGTTGGACGGTAAATGTCCTCAACACAAGAAAAATTTAAACGTCATTACTGAGAAAAATTATTTCTTTAAAATGAGCCGGTACCAGCAGCAGTTGATCGATTACATTCACGAAAATCCCAAGTTTATTCAGCCGGATTTTCGTCGTAATGAAGTGTTGGGATTCCTTCGACAGCCGTTGGAGGATCTCTGCATTTCCAGGCCAAAAACTCGCCTGACATGGGGAATTGAACTTCCATTCGATGCGGATTATGTTACGTATGTCTGGTTTGACGCCTTGATTAATTATGTGAGCGCCATTGGAGCAACGAAAGATAAAAAGCAATTTGAAAAGTGGTGGCCTGCGGAATTCCACCTCATTGGCAAAGATATTTTAACGACCCATTGTGTTTATTGGCCTACCATGCTTTTTGCAGCAGGGATTCCACTTCCAAGAACCATCTTTGCTCATGGCTGGTGGCTGAGTGGTGATTTTAAAATGTCTAAATCGCTTGGAAATGTTGTCAAACCTCTTGACTTGATCGATCAGTATGGTGTTGACCCAGTACGTTATTTTCTCATGAGAGACATGGTTCTCGGACAAGACTCCAATTTCTCAATCGAGGCGTTTGTTCGTCGATACAACAGTGATCTTGCCAACGATCTGGGGAATCTTGTGGGGAGGATTTGCACGCTCATCACTCGGCATTTCGATGGAAAAATCCCTCAGGTGGGCGATGTGTCGGAAGGAGATGATGAGCTCAGGAGTCACGGTGAAAGAATAGGCGGAGTAGTTAAAAATCTGATTGAGAACATGAGGGTGAATAAAGTGGTGGAAGAAACGCTGCAGTTTATCCGAGCCATCAATAAGTATATGGAAACGAATCAGCCTTGGAAGTTAGTGAAAGAGGATAAAAATAAAGCCGGTACGGTACTCTACTATGCAGCAGAATCACTCAGATTGGGATTACAGCTTCTTCACCCCATAATGCCGTCGAGGACAAAAAAAATGATGGAAATGATCGGTGTGAAGGCGACAGATTATGCGGATCAGACTTGGGGAAAATTAAAAAGCGGAGCAAAATTAGGTCAGTTTGAAGCTCCGTTTCCTAGAATTGAGACAAAGAAAGAACCTATAAGCATTGATAAAAAACCAACGGAGGAAATCACAATGATAGACAACAAGATTTCATTTCAGGATTTTTCAAAAGTTCAATTAAAAACAGCCAAAGTGCTGAAAGCTGAAAAAGTGGAAGGTGCAGACCGTCTATTGAAAATTCAGATCAAAGTAGGGGATGAAGAAAGACAGATTGTTGCTGGAATTGCTGAACATTATTCTCCCGAGGATTTGGTGGGGAAGCTGATTGTTGTGGTCATGAATCTGGAGCCCGCTACCATCCGAGGAGTGGAATCGAATGGCATGTTGTTGGCTGGAACGGCTGATAACAAGGTAGTCTTAGTTACCATGGATGATCCCACCATACAATCTGGTGTCAGGATTTCGTAAGCGATTTTCACAATGAAGGGATATGACCTGAATTATTAAAATTCCTTACTTCCTTTTCTCTCTTAACGATTGTTTTCCGTGTTCTAATTTCCCTTTACTTTTTAGCTTGACTGCAACGCTATCAAGCTTTAATATACGACAAGATTAACGTACGATATATTTGTCGTACGATAGATATTGTAAACTTAAAAGGAAGAAATTATGGTTAGATCTACTAAAAGATTCAAACCCATACCTTTAGCGACAGGATCAGTTAATGCCACGAATGCTCCCTTTTTGGTTATTGGTAGAAATGATTTTGTAAGTCGCTTTTGGAAGAAAACAAAAGCAGGCAGTAATCTTCATATACTTTCAGAGAGGCGTATGGGTAAAACCTGGGCAATCTGGTTGGCAATTGCAAAAAAACCAACCTGGGCAAATCCGTTTTTTTTCGATGCGGAGCAAGTGAACACAGTGGAAGAATTTGTTTGGAAACTAAATCAGGAAATGCACCGCCAAGGATTCATGTCTGACAATGCTATGGATAAAGCAACAGACTGGTTTCGACGTATTAAACAACGTATGCGGGATCAATCAATAGGAAAATATGAAGTACCAAGTGGTTTGGATCCATGGAGCAAATTCCTTGAAGATACCTGCAGGAATTTTGTTGAAGAAAGCGGAGATAGAATGGCGGTACTTATTATTGATGAGCTGCCTTTTCTTGTAGATAAAATTTACAAAAATCAGGGGCATAAAAATGCTGCTGAGTTATTGGATAAACTTAGGGCTATACGGCAAACTGTTAATTCATTTCAAATGGCTTTTTGCGGATCCTTGGGTATGCACATTGTACTACAGAATCTAAAGGATAACGGTTACACAGGACAACCGATCAATGATATGGAACCACTTGAACTTTCGCCTCTGTCAAGGGAAGACGCCACTTTCCTTGCTGCCGGATTCCTATTGAGTGAGAAGATCAAATGTTCAAATCTTGAAGATGTAGCTGTCTCCATCGCGGAAATCAGTTCCGGAATACCATATTATATACGGAATATAGTAAATTGGTTATTGGGACAACCTGTCAAGTTGGTTGATCCTGAGATGATTGATGGTACGCTTCAAAAACTGTTTGATACCCCTGGAGATCCTGCCGGTTTTCTTTACTATGATACCCGTTTGGATCAATACTACCCGGAGGATATTGTAAAGAAAGCCCGTGCGGCACTTGATATACTCTCAAGAAATAACAATGGCTTGCACTTTAATGAGCTTTTAAATCTTGTGCGGTATAGACCCAGTACTTTGACAATTGATCCGGAGTCGCTTCTGGAGATACTGCGCACACTTCGAGATGATCATTACCTGGTCGGTCAATCTTCCCAATGGCAATTCAAATTGGAGATTGTTCGCCGTTGGTGGTATGAGCATCGCGGAGGGCTTGAATTATGATCAATGGATTTGGGATGCAGTTGTTGTTTAGTCCCCAGAACAGTAATCTGGAGACGCTTGATAAAACGCTAACACCTGAATATAGGAAATTAGCGAATATTATCTTACGCCGTATTCGAGATCAAAAAGTCGGATCTCATTATGAACTAATTATTGGACCACGAGGTTCCGGGAAAACTCATATTTTATCCTTTATCTATAAAACAATAAAAAAAGAATATGCAGACGGTGAAAAATTAAAGGTTATAAGACTCTCCGAGGAGGAACGCGGATTGACCTCTTTACTGGATTTTCTCCTTGCCTGTCTACGTGCCTGTAACCTTAGTCCCGGGGAAATAGCCGGGAATGTAATGGGGGGAGATGCAGTTACAGCCTTGAGTGCAGCCGAAGATCTGTTCAGGAACCAAACCGATAATATTCCAATGCAAATCTTTATGGAAAATCTGAGTGATATTTTCAGGGGATTTAAAAACAATGATTTATTGGATCTACGAGGATTTTTCCAAACCCATCCGAACATCTCATTAATTGCTTCTTCAGTAAGCCTCTATAAATCCAGTAGTAGGCCAGATCACCCATTTTACGGTTTCTTTAACATTCATACACTTGAGCCTCTTGATAGAAAAAAAGCACGATTGTTTATGGCAACTCTGGCAGAAGCAAATGAGAAAAATGAATTAGCAAAAGAATTAAGAGATAAGTCATCACAGGTAAAGGTGAATGCTATTTATGACCTTACAGGTGGAAATCACCGCTTACTTTTGATGTTGGTTAACGTCCTGGAGGTTGATGGTTTGGCAGAATTAGTGGGTCCTTTTATTCAAATGGTCGATCGAGAATTGACTCCTTATTACCAGCAGCGTTTGGACCGACTTTCACCACAACAAAACAAAATACTCCGCTCAATCGCCGATCTTCATGGGAAGGCTTTGACGGTCAAAGAGATAGCGTATTTTACATTTCTCACTTCACAAGTAGTGTCACGCCAATTGCACGATCTTTACCATGGAATGTTTTTAAGAAGAGAAAAAAGAGGTCGGGAATCATTATATGAATTAAATGAACCACTTCTCCGTATCGTATTGGATATGAAAGAAGGTCGCGACCGTCCGTTACCACTAATTGTTAATTTCCTCCGATTTTGGTATGCGGAAAAGGAACTCCGTAAACTGGAGAAGGAGGCATCCGCTGATGTACAGGCATATTATCATGAAGCGCTAAGAGAAAAGCAAAAGATTGAGCGTGAACTTACCCTCAAAGAACAAATAAGTGTTTCGGATGAAATAACAATTGAGGTCAGTCGCGCTAAGGCGGGTGAAAGAGTAATGGATGATCAATTAAAGGAAACGGAAACGTTACTCGATGAAGCCTATTCTTTTCATGAACAAGAGCAGTATTTAGTAGCAATTACGATTTTGGATAAACTTATCAAACAATTTGGTGAGAGTGACCAGCCTGAGTTGTTAGAGCAGGTTGCCAGGGCATTAGTCAACAAGGGAGTGACGCTCGGGAAGTTGGACCGTTCAGAAGATTCGATTTCTGTATATGATGAGGTGGTTGCACGATTTGATGAGAGTGATCAGCCTGAATTGTTAGAGCAAGTTGCCAGGGCGTTAGTCAACAAGGGGGTGACGCTCGGGAAGTTGGACCGTTCAGAAGATGCGATTTCTGTATATGATGAGGTGATTGCCCGATTTGGTGAGAGTGATCAGCCTGAATTGTTAGGACATGTAGCTAGGGCATTAGTCAACAAGGGTTACGTATTAGGTCAGTTGAAACGTTTTAAAGATGAGATTGTTGTTTATGATGACGTGGTTAAACGGTTTGGAGAGAGTGACGAACCTGAATTATTAGAACATGTAGCTAGTGCATTATTCAACAAGGGGTACGCATTTGGGCAGTTGACTGAATTGAAAGATGAGGTTGCAGTATATGATGAAGTAGTTAAGCGGTTTGGAGAGAGTGACGATCCTGAG
>JADFPG010000125.1 GCA_022562455.1 Fidelibacterota bacterium
CGACGGCATAACACTCACCAGCGCTGATGTCATTGCATGGTCGGAATTGGGTCCCATGCTTGTTGGCTTTGCTCGCGATGCACATGCGTACCACGAGCCAGCACACATGTCTTCGGTTATACTCTGCATGTCCACGTGTTCTGGACTTGCGGCCGCCCAAATGGGTCAACATGAGGCACGACCCTTTATGTCTCTGGTTGCGCCAAATCAACCCGTCTTGTGGTCAGATTGCCTCGTTTCGTTTTTGACGTTCTACAATCTCTTCCTGATCAAGGATTCCACGATCGGTGAAGCAGTGACCGCGATGAACGCGGCGGCGGCGACGACAGATGTATTTCAGGTGGTCGATTACAGCGACGATCTCAAGAGGGTCATCGAGCAAAACAGCACCAACGGGTAGCATAACAAGGCGCTTAACCTGACCCTTAACCACAGTGTCTAAATCGGAATTCTTTTAATTTATCCGCATCTTTCCTTTCTTCATAGGCTCTGGAAGCGGTTAGGGGCAGGTTAGTTCTGTCATTACCCGGACTACTGCATTGTTTCATTAAAACCATTACACTCAAATCCATGAGTGTTTGAGTGTTTCCCGCAGAGGCGGGATCAGGTGTTCAGGTAAATTCACTTCGGCACAACTCAAACACTTTAATACGTAAACACATGAACACTTTGTTATCAAACGGTGTCAATATTTTAATGAATCGATATACTACACGTATGTATTGGGGATTAAATTAAAATAGTAAATATACAATATGGGATAATCTGTGGTTTAAATGACACCTGAGGCAATCTTGAAAACCCGTTTCGGTCTTTCCCGGTTTCGCCCGGGGCAGAGGGAAATCATTGATCATCTTTTGAACGGACAATCCGTGATCGTCACCATGCCTACCGGGAGTGGGAAGTCACTCTGTTATCAACTGCCGGCACTCATGTCAACCGGGGTTACTCTCGTGGTCTCACCTCTGATTGCACTGATGAAAGACCAGGTGGACACCCTGAAAAAATTGGATATTCCTGCGACGTTTATCAATAGCACCCTATCTTGGCAGGAAACACTGGAACGGTTCACAGCAATTAAGGCTGGCAAGATTCAATTGGTTTATGTGGCGCCTGAACGGTTCTATTCCAACAGTTTCCTCGATCTGATCAAATCTGTTGAGATTTCTTATTTTGCTGTAGATGAAGCACATTGCATTTCTCAGTGGGGACACGATTTCCGACCCTCTTATCTGCGATTAAAAGATGCGATTTATGCTGTGGGGAGTCCGACTGTGGGCGCTTTCACGGCTACCGCTACCCCGGATGTCAGGAAGGATATCCGCATCCAATTGGAACTCGATGACGCTACGGAAGTTGTTACCGGATTCGACCGCTCAAACTTGAAATACGTGGCTATCTCCTTGAAAAATGACAAGGAGAAAGAGAAGGAACTATTGCGAATTCTTCCTACCATTCCTGGTTCCCTTCCCGACGTACAGGCGAGTGGAATCATCTATGTAGGGACTAAAAAACTCGTAACAAGATTGACGAATCTTTTGGTGTCAGAAGGGTATGCGGCTACTGGATATCACGGGGGAATGGAAAAAGAAGAGCGGGAAAAAGCTCAAAACAGGTGGATTACAAGCAAGGCTCCAATTATTGTAGCGACCAATGCGTTTGGAATGGGAATTGACAAACCGGATGTCCGATTTGTGATCCATTATACAATGCCGGGGACGGTGGAAGCATATTACCAGGAATCGGGACGGGCCGGTAGGGATGGAGCAACGGCATACTGCGTCGTTTTTTCCAGTTATAGCGATGTGATGTTACAGGAGTTCTTCATAGACAATTCCCATCCACCCCGGGAGATGATCCTCGATCTATATGGTTTCCTCTTTTCCCTGAACAGGCAGGATATTTTCCTTACGCACAAGGAGATGGCTCGGCAGACAGGTGGCGGAATTAATGGGATGATGGTGGGGTCGGCTCTGGCGATATTAGAACGGGCAGGTCTTGTAAAGCGGCTCAGCCGCAGTGAACACTTGATGGAGGTTGAATTGCTCTCAATGGGCTCTACGCCTGAACGTATTAGATCATCAACTCAGCGGGAAATCCTTTTAAAGGAATTAAAAAGACGCATCGTGGATCCAAACTTTCCGATCATAAGAATTAGACCCGAGGTCTTGGTCGAGGCGGTCGGTCTTAACCGTGCCCAACTTGGTGTCGCCCTTATGGCTCTGGACGAGAAAAAGATCATTCGTTACACACCTCCATTTCGCGGACGAGGTGTGCGATTGACCTCCAAAAGAATGCCCCTTGCTCAACTGCCCATCGATTTTGATGCCATTGAAACGCATCGGGACTATCAGTTGAAGCAGCTTAATTTAATGCGAAAGTATTTCACATCTCCGTACTGCCGGAGGAAATATTTGCTCAACTACTTCGGTGAACGCTATCACAAAAAGAATTGCCGGGGGTGCGATGTCTGTCTTCATTGGAGTCCTCCTAAAAAATCCACTAAAAAAGGAATGTTCGCAAGAGAGACCAGAATCACAAGAAGCTATTTGACACAAATTGAGGTGAAAGATCTGGCAATGGATATTTTGAAATTTGTCCATGAATGGGAAGGTGAATTTGGGAGGGATATGTTGGCAAAAACATTGGCGGGATCTCAATCGACAAGGTTGTCCTATAAATTACGAAATAGTGATTGGTATGGTCGGTATGAACATTTCACCAAAAAGATTGTTCGACAAGTCATGGACAAGCTTGAGAAAGACGGGTATCTTCGCCGGACTCAGGGGTTATATCCTGCATTAATTCTGTCGCGGAAGGGGAAGGAAGTCTTGTTTGGTAGCCACACCCTACCCTTGATGGAAATCGAAGGAAAGACGCGAGGAGATCGTTCGTGGATTTCTACCGAACCGCCGATTGGATCAAGCATGATTTCCGGAAGGGAACAATCGAAAGTTCTTTCAGATACCGTGCTGTGGACGTGGAATCTCTATCAGACCGGTATGAGCCTGGAGGAAATGGCTCGTGTTCGGGAACTCAAGGAAAACACCATTGCAGAGCATCTCGGCCGATTGGCACAGGCAGGTGAAGCGATTGATGTGGGGCGATTCATTCCCAAAGAGAAGATTAAGACCATTCAAGACACCATTCGGAAGACGAACAGTTCATCCCTAAAAGTGATCAATGACACCCTTTCCGAGAACTCCCCGGATGTAGATGAATACTCGTATAGTGACATCAAACTGGTGATGTACTGTCTTTCAGCAAGGACTGAAACGTGATGCGTAACAACCAAGCTCACCGGCCGTTAAAAGCATAGCGACGATAGGAGAGCGGCGCTTTTAGCGGTCATGTGCAGCACCTTGTTATGTGTTAAACCCAAATTTACTAGCAGCAACTTTACCCACAACAAGCTCTGTAATACGGTTTTCTTTAGCGTAGTAATCAAATACTTCTTGCGCGACATTATTTAGATGACTACCTATCTCTTCTACGCATTCGTACGGGTTATTGAAAACGTCAGACCCAGTGAAGCGTAAAACCTGATACCCCTCAAACAACATTCTTCTATCTCGTTTTTTGTCACTGTAAGCTTGTTGCTTTGTTTTTTCATGAAATTCGTGACCATCCACTTCAATAACAAGCTTACCCCATTCTGGATCATCTTTTCCGTGCCCATACCAAAACCTTGTAAGGCATAAAAAGAAATCAACTCTGTACGATTTTTTAAATGTCTCTATTTCTTTTTGTGGATAAGCCAAGACGGTAAAAATGCCATCCCAGAGAGGAAATTCACTTGGCAAAGTGCTCTGAAGCCAGTTGAAATGAGTATTAATGATCGCACCCCATGAGTCATACATGGCTGCTACGAGTATCTGCTCAATTGGGCTTTCACAATTCCTTAGGAAGCCAACAAGTTCCTCTGACCTGTCAGAGGCCATTGCCGTGATTATTTCATTTGCCTTATCACATACTTCCATTCTTGGTAATGCCTTATTTACACATAACAGTTTCAATATATGAATTATTTTGACTCATATCACCCTTCCCGCCCTGTCTGACTGGCAGGCTGACTGGACGTCAGTTCGGGCAGGATAGACTGGAAATAATAACCATCTATTGATATATTGTGATTGGAATACGCCTGCCTGCCGGCGGGCAGGGAATGATGATTTATCCACATAATTTTAAATCAATATGGTTCTAAAGGAAATCATACAAATTTACAGGTAATGTTATGGTATTACAAAACAATCCGCAACCAAAATTGCCGTCTTTACAGACATGATTTATGCACAGCATCCTTTGGACATTTTCCGATTTCCGTCCCAACAACGGCGGGGTTAGGTGGAACAATTTGTTATGTGTTTCTATCATTTCTTATTCAACGGTTTGGCTAAAATGCGTTCTTGCCTGCCGAAGCGGTAGGGTAGGCGGGTTAATGTGGTTTAGGTGTTGTTGTGTGCCGTATTCATCTGTGCAATCCTTTTTTTCTTAAATACTTCAATAATAGTCTCGGTCTATCAGTTTGGAGAATTGTAGCTCCATTTTGTATTACCCAACCCCAGGCTTCATCAGGGGCATCAACAGCTTTGTCGTCATCATGTCCGGCACATAGTGATGCCCATAAAGTGTTTACCCAAACATGGTCTTCATTTTTCTTAATTATATCAATATACCCTATTACTGGTGAATTTTCAGTTTGATATATTACTTCATAAGCAACAGGATTAATTCCTTTTTCAAATTCGTTTATATATTCCGGGATATGATTTGTTTCTATATTTACTATGGGCATATATACAATACTGTCTAAAACTAATCCATACTTTTCCTGTACTTTTGAGACAGGTTTTAGTCCTTTAAAAATTGCTTGTTGTACAGTCCCGGTTTCTTGCAATAATTTATATATTCCCGCAATATAGTTTTCACTCTTATCCAAATTTACCAGTATTTTACCCTTAGCCAAAAGCATAGCTTCTTCCAAGGTTGGAATTTTATGTTTTGTCAGGGTCCCTGCCGCATCTTTCAGATATAATTGTTTTAATGAATCCAAAGTGTAATCCTTTACCATTCCACTTCCATTAGTCGTCCTATCCAGAGTCTCGTCGTGCATTAAGATAAATTGATTGTCTTTTGTCTTTTGTATATCAATTTCTACTATATCAACTCCTATATCAATACTATTTTTAATAGCTTGCAATGAATTTTCGGGAGCAGTCCTCCAATAACCGCGATGAGCTGCAACTAATATACTATTACCAGTAGGGGAGTTTAACTTTTCAATAAAATACTGATTCGTATCTTTACAACCGATAATCAAAGTCAGTAAAATACTTGTTACAAATAATGATCTTTTCATTCAAACGACCTTTTATTTATTAGGGTACACAACTATTATATAAATTTATTATTTTTATCACTCCATATTAGCCTGCCCAGTCGCCTGCCCGCCGAGATTGGTCAGGTGGGGCAGACAGGGAATGATGATTTATATTTTCCCACATAATATTAAATCAATAACGTTCTAACGGCATTTTAACAAATTTACAGATAATGTTATGGTATTACAAAACAATCCGCAACCATAATTTGTTCCTGTCCCCGATGCCACAACTGAAAATTGCCGGGATCAACACCGTATAAAACAAGTCCATACCGTCGATATTTCTTGGGGGTTACTTACATCTTCTACCCGAACGGCAAAATAATTTGCCCAATAGAATTGAGTATCAAATGTCAGCTAGGTAAAGGAGGGTACATTGTCAGAAATGGTATACAAAGTAGAAATCAATTTGGGGAGATCTATCGAAAAAGTTCAGCAAGCCGAAACATCAAGCAGATGAACTGTTTACTAACCACCGACTTTGATAGCAATGCCACATCTGAAAAAAAAGCCGCTGTTTTTGGGTCTGATGGATTGATTTGTTTTGTGTGTTTTTTTACACTACGGCTAACTCACGAACACTAAGAACCTCATTTTCTGTTAAAGATTCAATAGCAGATTCCTCAACTGTTATTACAGCTATAGTATTGCCGAGTGCATTAAATACTTCCAAAGAATATCCATCTTCTCCATCAGAAACGGGGTGATATTCAACTACAGTAGCAACATCACCTTTTATTAGGTTCTTTGCAGGAATATCCTTTTTTAATACTACTTCTCTAAATAATCTGTATCTCATTACTTTCTCCTTTTGTCGGGATACATGGTTATGAATTTAGTGGTTTTGCTTTCAATCTCAGTCATCCAAATTGTAATCACTGACAAACTATTCCCATTTGGCCCAAATAACTCCCCACTAATTTCAAACATCTGACCAAATTTTGTTTTTTCAGTTGGTGTAGCGTCTATTGTCAAGATAAGGTTTCTTAAATCTGTTTCTAAAATCTGGCAGTTATCAAGTGTATAACCAGCCTCAGCCAACCATTGTGACTTATCATTTCGCTTTCTGGGTACAAGCAAATATTGAGTTAACTTTTCTCTATTAATTAGGGAATTTTCAGGAAGTTTCATCTAATTTTCTGAAAAAAGCACCCTTCCCACCCTGTCTGACTGCATCAGAGCGAACAGCTTGACCCTTTCTTAAAACAATTGAGTTGCCTGTCTGCCGCTAGGCAGGCACTTAGTAGTTGAATTCAAGATATGGTTCTGACGTAATTTTATCAAATATACATGTAATGTTATGGTATTACAAAATAATCCGCAACCAAAATTGACGTCTTTACAGATATGGTTTATGCACAGCATCCTTTGGACATTTTCCGATTTCCGTCCCGACATTGATGTGAATAAATACGTTTTGGATTTCCTCAACAAAACTAATTTTATCATTTCATAACATGTTGAAAATTGATTTATCTGAGTAATTTTGGGACAGACATTAATGAGTCTACTCCGATCTATCAGTCGTTTGGAACGATAGACAGGTCAATTCTAACAAAAATGACTCGGATACGACTCATAAATTATGGGCTCTATTCGAGAAATTCTACTCCACCTCAAAATAACCCCATTCCGACTCGCCACTTGCTTTCGCCCTATAAAGATCATCAACAGTGAAGATGGCAATGACTTTCCAACGGTATGTGCCTGCTGGGAATTGATCGAATTTATATCTACACGCCAATACATAAGAAGGCCATGCGGAACTGTCAGAAGCAATATAATTCAAGGTGATGGGATCAGAAAGTCCAATCCAATTATTCAGGATAAAACAAGTCCATACTGTCGATATTTCTTGGAGGTTACTTACATCTTCTACCCGAACGGCAAAATAATTTGCCCAATAGAATTGAGTATCAAATGTCAGCCATGTAAAGGAGGGTACATTGTCAGAAATGGTATTTAAAGTAGAAATCAATTTGGGGAGATCTAACCGATTGAGTATACCTGCCCCGACAACTGCGAAGTTAGGTGGAACAATTTGTTAGGCACGTTTTGAATTATCCCAAAGCGTTTCTGGGGCAATATCTATGTTTCCCGGCCATACAACAGTACTATATGCAACCGTTGCTTTCATAAATAGTGGTGAACCCTTAAGCTTCGTAAAGGGCTTTTTGTCTAAATATGGTGTCATATCAAACAGTCGTTTCTCTTGATTTTCGAAAATAAGCAACAGTGTGTTATCCTTATGCGGTTCAACACTGACAACGTCTAATAACATTTCCATAAAATCCTCCGTAATTACTGTAAAGGGGCAATGCGGAAAGGTTCTTCTCCAGACACCGCTAACTCCCAGTCAGCCATAAGTTCATCTTTGTGAAGGTCAATCCAGGCCAGAACCAGCCGCAGTTGTTTTGCTGGAAAATCTCCAGCAAGGACGGTTCCGTCTTCGATAGAATTTGAAGGCTTCTTCCCTTGATAACGGACGTGAATATGTGGCTTATTATGACGCACGATATCTTCGTAATAAATTGTAACAAGTATCCCAAAACATTGAAATTATAGGCAATTTACATCTCCTTTTTCCATTGCTGAATTTCGGTCTTTCTTATATTTCGAGGCAGCAGGAACATAATCGCTTTCATTGCCAATTAATTTGATGATTTGCAAATCAATACCGCCTATTTCTTTCCGGATTTCTTCAATATTCTCGCATCCATTGATTTGTTTCACGTAATTCCCTTTTTATGATGCACCTAACTGCCTAACAGAAATCGCCAGCCCAAAACCCTAGTAAGAAAACTGTTGATAAACTTCAACACATTGATAGCAATGCCCCTTACAATAAAAAAAGCCGCTGTTTTTGGGTCTGATGGATTGATTTGTTTTGTGTGTTTTTTTACACTACAGCTAACTC
>JADFPG010000126.1 GCA_022562455.1 Fidelibacterota bacterium
CATGTCCCCACCTCTGCAGGAATTATGGCAACCCCTATTCGAATGACCTTGGGGACCAGATTCAGCTTCCGCCCGATTGAAGAAACTCTACTGATGAAATCATGGACTCTACAGGTGCGGTAAGTCTGGCCCGTAACAATACGCTCGACGGCGACAAAAATTTCATATGTCGGGTGATAGTATTTTATAGTTGTATCCGTCAGTTCTATACGGGTATGCTCATTGACTTCCACGAACCGGCGGACCCCTCGGTACGACGGAACCAAAGTCCTGTTGTGGTAATCAACGTCAGGTACATTCCTGACACCACCAACGATACTGGTGGTTGGGGTCAAGTGGTTGCTATGTCTGCGGCCAACTGGGGTTCTGAGGCACTCAATTCCAGGGTAAGAATAGATGACTGGCGGTCCTTGGAAACATCGATCATCTCTGACAGAGCTTTGACAGCAAATTTTTCCAGTGTATCGGGTCCGAATTCCGGTTCCTCTTCACCGTAAGTGAGGATCTTCAGCAGGGGTTGGTTTGGACCAAATTCTTCCGTATCAAAATTGCGTTTCAGTAGTGCCCGCGCCAGAGTGCGGCTCTGGAGAATCTCCGGATAGACCCTCTGTGGAGAAACGGTTTCTGTCTCGCCTCCCGGAATGGTTACACCAAACTGAGCGGCCAGGCCTCGTAACTGGGATGTTGAACCCTCACCCATAGAGGGGATAATCTTCGCCGTTGCTACATATACAGGCTGAGCGATGAACAACACATAAATGATAGAAATGATGCACGTCACAGTCGGGGTGATAATGACCGTCTTCCAGTTTTTCTTGAGAATGTCAATAATCTCCCGTAAGGAAATGGTATCCTCCTCGTAATAGGGGGGATAGAGAGAAACTGGAAACTGTGGACTCACTGTCGGCTGCTGACTGCTCATTACCGGTTCCGGATTTCCATATTTCTTCCGGATTTCCACCACATACTTGTATGGCACATGGTCCTGGGCTTTCCAGTTGCTGACGGACTGAGGAGAGACACCCAACTCCTGAGCGATATCAGCTAGGGCGGTTATTCCTTTGGCATCTCTTAGGAAATCCTGTAACTCGTTAAATTTCACAGTTGACCCACTAAGATTGTTTTCTTTTTTCAGAGATTCTTCTCACTACCCTGACACGTCGGGGGGATCTGAATGACAATAAACTCAAAACTAACCAATTTCTAATCACCAATTACTTTTATCCTCAACCGGTACCAGTAGCCAAGATAATAATCGCAATAACCTGTGCAAAATCCGCCAAGATGGAAGCAATCTCCTTGGCAAATTCCGTCTTGTCCAGCGGTTCGGCTTCTTCCTCCTTCGCAACAACAATAATAGACCTATCCCCGATCTTTCTGTGGAGGAGATACCTTCGGATTCGCTTCGACATTCCACCGGGATATTCGATCCACATGTTTCCTCTGTCAGCATCCCGCGGTAAGCCGCCTGACATCTTCAAGTAATCCCCTGTGTTCGCAACCGGGACGAATTTGTAATAACCGGGAGAATTCACCCCCTTTAAAGATGAGATCATGTAGGGTCAAGTTGTCAAACAGCAGATAACGGACTGAATTTTTTACGTGGCCAGAAATCGTGACGAACTGTTTGGGGATCATCTTAGAAAGACTGTAGACGTGAACCCTATCGAGAGGCTGTAAGTGAATGTCATGGTTTGACTCTATTCCACGGGGTGAATATTTTTCCAGGATTAACGCTGTCTGTTTTCTCCGCAGGATCTTGAGGCATGAGTGGCGGATACCACTCCAGGCATAGCTCCGCCAATGGCCACACCAAATGTAGTAGCCAACCCCTGGAGCTGGCCCAAACCACCACTCTCGCTCGTCGCCGGATACAGCGTAATAGTGGACTTGAAATATGGGGTAGCTAATAAAGCATAGATTACACCTAATAGGGTGAAAGCTCCCGTGAAAAGAAAAATAAACCGCCGCCCAGCCCAGATAACCTTAGCCAGGGCACGCAGATCGATCTCGTCGTCTTTGATGATCTGTATTTTTTCTTCCATGTGCATTTGCTTATATTTTGGTACAGAAAAGAAAGAAGATAATAATCAGGGAGTAAATCATTTACTTATGTTTCGCACCTCTTTACGGTCATTTACGTAGTTGATGTTCGCAGAATGTGTGATTTTGTCGCATTAGAAAAATTTTATCATTAACGTCAAACCATCGTGCCTGTCTGCCGACAGGCAGGGAGGATCAGAATGAATTATCCCGACATAATTATGTCGGGACGACAGTTTCTTTTGGTACTTTCCTGTCCGCCGACAGGCGGGTCTTACGCTAAGAAAAGTACAGAGAATAACGACAATAAGAAATTCGTCTTTTTTATTGCGATACTTAATGACTTTATTTATGAACATCTTCTGAAATATAAAACACTTACTATGTGCGAAACTTGAGTCATTTACTTTATATCCAACATTTCTTTCACTGGATTAAGCACTATCTGAGCATCGTCATACGCTCTCTTTGCATCTTCTTCCGGATAATCCCTTTCCATATAAAACGAGGGAGCTCTCGCTTCACTGAGCCACAGAGAAATCATCACCTGATTAATTCATGAACTCATGAATAAACCAGGTTAATTGGCCTCCTTTTTATACGTTGCCGATAGGCTTTCAAAGACTTTCTGACGAGGTCATAAGATTTTATTACAAAAACATCTCCAGAGGAAACCCTATTCCCCGATTGCTTTGCGCTCCATGCTCCAAGTTCCCCGCTTTTGGTTCTTGTCCCTTGTCTTCCGCCAGTTGGCGGATATCCACTCCGTTCCAACCTAGCTCTTGGTCAATAGTAAATCGAAAATAGTCAATCGTAAATTGTCAACTATTTAGTGGTACTAATAATATAGATAACTGTCGCCAATGATGCCGTAATAGACGCCATCTCTTTCAGAAAATCCGTCGTATCGAAGGGCTCTCTTTCTTCAGCACGATGAATAATGATGGTTGCACCTTCCCTGATCTTCGGATCGAAAATCCAGCTTCGCTTTTTGACATCCCCGTTGGCATATACTATGGATATGTCACCCTTATTTGCGTTTGTGGTGAATCCACCAGCGCTTTCAATATAATCTTTCAGCGACATCCCCGGTTTATAATGAATCAGGCCGGCGTTATGGACTTCCCCGATAACCGTAATCACTCCAGGATATTCAGGCACCATAATACTATCCCCAGGGGCAATGGGAATGGTATAGTCTCTCAGAACCACTCGTTTCCCACCGCGGGTCATCTCAATTCCCTCTTCAAAAGCTCGCTCTGTAAATCCACCTGCCACCTCAAAGAGTTCTTGCAACGTTTCACCATCTTTCCTAATGGAGTAAACTCCAGGTAGCTCAACTTCTCCGGTGATCACGACATTTCGTTGAGGTTCAAACTTAGGATTTCGGTGAACCACAATCTGGTCGTAATTCTCTAAACGCAAGTTCTGATCTTCATTACCTGCCCTTAGTTCCTCAAGGTTTATAGCAATTATTTCAGCGTAGTCATTATCCTCTTGCCTGCGAAGAATTTCAGCCCGAGTTGAATAAATCGACTGCCAGTAATCCTCATCGAATATCCCCCCTGCCAGTTCGAGCGCTTCCTTCAGATCCATCCCTTCGTGAAAGGGGTAAACACCCGGAATTTTGACATGTCCGATAACCTCTATTTGCCGTTCAACATCGTGAATCTTCGTCACAATATATTTGTCCCCATCACGAACCTCAAAATTATCCGCTTCTTGCATCGATAAAAGGAACGTTTTAACTGCGTAATCATCCGTAATTCGATCTGACATCGGCGTGATTCGGATCAATTGAATTTGCGATCCTGCATCAGCTCGCAACTGTCCTGCATAGGAAATGAGGCTGGTTAGAACTTCGTTTCCTCTTATCTCATAAATCGCCGGCCGTCGAATCGCTCCCGTTATAGTCACTGTCGATTCCCTTACCGGCACAAAAACAATATCTCCATTTTGAAGACGAATGTCACCTTCTGTTTCTCCCTTAAGAAGGAAGGAATACAGATCTACTTGCTGAATTAGGCGCTTGTTACGGATTGCCTGAATATTTCGCAAAGTACCCGTCAACGCCACACCTCCAGACTGGATTAAGCCTGTAGTGACAGTAGAAAACGGATGTATGGAGTACATCCCAGGAACAGTCACCTCGCCTACAAAGCTGATGTTTATAGCTTTAAGTTCGCCTAAGGACACATCTAAAAATGTAGTGGATTTAGGGTTAGTCTTCAATGTTGCATATACACGCTCGAAGTGATTTTGCAAGACAGCTTTCGCTTCCCTCATAGTGATCCCGGATATATTCACCAGCCCAACCTTATCAATGAAGATTTCTCCATCTCGATTGATGACATGGCTGGAGCGCAGTTGTGTCTCGCCCCATATTGAAATAATTATTTCGTCGCCGGGACCCAATTGATAATCGCGAGGTAGGGGCAAGTTATTGTAAATATCTAACCGTTCCCTTTTAGTAAAGAAATCGTAACCAAAATAAGGAAGAGCTGCCTTTTCTATCTTAGGCCTTTCAATCACAATCTCGCCTCTTGCTGGAATCTCCGTTTCGATTTCGGTAGGTTCAACGGGACTGATTGTCTCCTGAAGTGCTTCAAGCTCAGCCATCCGTTTTTTAAATTCCTTTAATTCTTCTGCAGTCTGACCTAAAAGTACGCCAGAAGTCAGGATGACAACAGACGTGACCATCCATGTCCTTCTGATTTTATCGATCCGGTCTTTGTTACTAAAGAATTTCATCGTCGAATGGAAGCTTTTCTATCCTCGTGAATTTACCCTTCGGAAAGTAGGAACAACAAAACAATTCTTTCGATTTCCAGGCAAAGCAGCAATGTCATTGCCTGCTCCCGACCAGTCGGGATCAGACAGGCGATCCTGATTTATCTTTTATCTTCATGACCTTTATCTTCCCCGCGCAGCGGGGCATAGCTCCGCCCCGTCACTTACATTTCCCAATCGATATGAAGCAACTTAGTATCATGTCAAAAAGAACAGAAAACTCAGGAGAAAGTAATGCCTACTACCTGAAATTCACAAACAGGAAATGTCCAAATCTGTGTAATATGATTCCTCATGTGTTTTATATCACGTGAATTATAGTTAATCATACAAGATCTGAATTTATAACCAACATAAAAGGTATTGATATAATATATATCTTCCAAGAAAATTTCTTCATTTAAAACTTGAATTCAACTATTAAGTGCCTGCCTGGCGCCTGCCCGCCGAGATTGGTCAGGCGGGGCAGACAGGCAGCTCAATTGTTTTAAGAAGGGGTCAAGCTGCCGTATTCTTGCTTCCTCTTTTCCAAACAAAAACGAGGAGCACAAATGCAAAGATACCCGCCTGCGTGGCTACGGCGGGCAGGCAAGCAGCTCACCCAAGAGCAAAGATATGGAATAAAACTTATATTTAACCAGGGATTTAACCAGATAGAGATTGCTGAACATATTGGGGTTCATCAATCGACGATAAGCCGGGAAGTAAGGCGGAACCGTGGAAAACGTGGCTATCAATATAAGCAAGCACATGCATTAGCCTTAGATAGAAGAAAAGGGAAAATCAAACCACCTATAGATGGAAGTACTTGGGCTTTTATTGAGACGTTGATCCGGAATGACTGTTCTTCCGAACAAATACATGGTTGGATGAAAGAGAACCTGGCTGTTTCTGTGAGCCATGAATGGATCTATCAATATATCCTTCAGGATAAACAAACAGGTGGAGACCTTTATACTCATTTACGCTGTAAACGGAAACGTAAGAAACGGTATGGATCGAATGACCGACGAGGACAGATCAAAAACAGGGTGAGTATTGATGCTCGTCCTTCCATAGTAGAAACGCGAAGTAGAATTGGAGACTGGGAAGCGGATACCCTTATTGGTAAACGGCATAAACAGGCTATTGTGTCTCTTACAGAGAGAAAATCCGGGTTGGCTCTCCTCTATAAGGTCAAACAGCGCACAAAGGAAGAAACAGAAAAAGCGATGAAACGGTTGCTGGGTCCTCTTAAGGATAGAGTGCATACGATTACCTCTGATAATGGGAAAGAGTTTGCAAATCATGAAACCATTGCAAAAGATCTTGAATGTGGGTTTTATTTTGCTCATGCGTATTCTTCCTGGGAACGGGGGACGAACGAAAATACTAATGGCCTTATACGCCAATATTTTCCAAAGGATCGAGACTTTAGAACAATAACCGATGATGAAATAATACATACCATGCAAAGATTAAATAACCGCCCCAGAAAAAGACTTGGGTTCAAAACACCAAACCAGGTATTTTTCGGAAAGAATCAACAAGTTGCCTGTCTGCCGAACAGGCAGGCACTTACTACTTGAATCCAGGTCAATCTGGAAGATGTTGAACGAATCGAAATTGTAAAAGGGAGTAATACAGCCCTTTATGGATCTGAGGCGTTTTCGGGAATCATTAATATTGTCCCGAGGATTCAACAGAACTACAATATAAGGTTTCAGCAACGATTCGGAACATACGATTCAGGCAACTGGGGTGTGAATCTCTATAAAGGATTCAAAGGATTGCACGGGTCATATAGTTACATACAGGGAGCTTCAAGGAGAAAATTCTTGGATGATGAGCTTTTAGAAAACCAGTTAGATCATCATGGTATAAATTTATTTTATGATTTTTCAAGGGAGCAAAAGAATAAGAGGAAGAATGTACTTTCTGCCTCGTTTATTCAGTCCACTCAAGAATACAAAGATTATCGAGACAATGAGACACTTTCCAACTTCAATCAGGTTGTACTTTTCCGTTACAAAGGAGACATATCTATTTTGAGGAAACTCGATCTGTTGGCTTCACATTATTGGTGGGATGAATCACAGGTTCTGTTAAGCAATTTTGGAACTATAGACAGGTTTTTCCAGGACCGATCATTCCATCTCAGCGGAGAAAAACGTATTAATTTTAAATTGACAGAGTTTCTTGTCAAATACGAGTTTGAAAAAGGGGTACTTGATTTTACAGATGAGAGAATACTTACCGGTGAACAATCGGTTGGATTGGAGGGCGCTACTCTATCTCGCAAAAGATATGGTTTAGTGACCATCATCAAACTCCATGATCCGAGTAGTTCCGAGACTATACGAGTAACCGATTTTGACATCAGCTTTCGTTATGACAAGGTAATAGATAATCAACAGAATGAAATTTTACGGAATACAAATCAGGACTCACTCTTTGGGCTTTTTGATGAACATGTTTGGGATGAAACGACGTTTAAGATATCTACCCATTTCTCAGGTAGTTTTGGCAGAATGATGTTCAACAGTTATATGAATTACGGTACAAACATTAAATTTCCTACTCTGTTTCAGCAGATAAGCTCTCCGGAGACCATCTGGTCAGACCTTACTCGACCTAATCTTAATCCGGAAAAAAACACAGGCCTTGAAATCGGATTTGAATTGACAGGGAACACTTCAGAATTAGGGGCTATTGAAGGGTATCAGATTTCAACCAGTCTCTTCAGGAATTTCTATGAGAACAAATTGCGTGTTTCCTTCCCTGTCGGAATTCCTGTTGCGTTTTATGATAATGTTGTAAGCGCCGAACTTTCGGGCTTTGAAATGAATACTAAATTTTTCTTGTTCCGGAAAAAAGTAACCCTTGAATTTGCCTTCTCTTTATACTCTGTTTCCGACAAAGCGGCGTTTCCATTCAAATCTGAAAAGAAAGTAACATCCAACTTTATGATTGACCATGCCGGTTATTCGTTTAAACTTCACTGGTTCAATGAAGGCGAGCAGGTGGGATGGATCCGTCAGGAAACGGGGGAATTTACAGAAGTAATCTTGCCGGATTATTCGAACCTCGACTTACATTTCAGTAAATCATTTGAATGGAAAAGAGCTAAATTATTCCTTAATGCCAGCGGTCGAAATCTGTTGAATAAGGACGTTATTTTGCAGGGGCTGGCTATTAGGGATCGACGTTATTATTTGACGTTGGGTGTTCAGCTATAAGAAGAAATGTTCATGATAAATTTGGTAATAGTAACTCAAGTTCCGCACATAGTAAGTATTTTATATTTCAGAAGATGTTCATAAATAAAGTAATTAAGTATCGTTATAAAAAAGACGAATTTCTTATTGTCGATATTATCTGTACTTTTCTTAGC
>JADFPG010000020.1 GCA_022562455.1 Fidelibacterota bacterium
AATGGAGAACTCGCCATCGTGGATCCTGTTTCCATTTTGAACCAAAAAGTGATTCTGCCGCTTTTTCACTGGCTGCCAGACCCAGAGTTGCGTGTTTCTTCACGAGGTGTTCAGTATAGGCATAGTACATTTTTCTGGGAATGGGTGACGCTCTTTGAATAGTGGATAAATTACTATGACTGTGGGCGACACGGACAGGTATCCCACATTTTTGAGCAGTTCTAAGTACCCACCCGCTGTAGTGATGTATATGGCTATGGATAATGTCATAGGGACCGTATTCTTGCAAGATTCTTTTTAGTTCTTTTGCGTATCTAAGAGGCTGTTTTGGCCATGGACAGGGGATGATTTGCGATCCTAAACTCAATATTTCTTTATCGTAGGCTTGAGGTTGTGTCGTATGCGCAAGGAAATCCATTTGTATCTTTTCATGATCAATTTCCCGTAACAGATTTAACAGCCAGTTTTCTATTCCTCCTGGCTTTAATTCGTGAATGACATGAAGAACACGAATCTCCTGCTGATTTGGTTTTGTCTTTTCTTGACTCACTTTCACCAAAAATAGATTAATATCAAAGTTGAGCGATTTGCGTAGGATAATCCGTTAGATAACGGATGTCCCTTTGACGAGACGTAAAATCTTTAGTTATGAGAATAACCCAATAAGTAAACATATAATCGTCAATAGCGTGAATAGAATTGCTCAATTTAGGTAATATTTTCTTTTGACTGATTTGAAAATTAATTCGTTGAATAGTCTTTTTTAAAGATTGAGAAAACCTGGTTTATTTCCTGTTTAGACAAAACTCTAAAAACAAAGAGAGCGGCACAGAAGAATAGAATACCGATGAGTTTTATTATAACAGTTTGCCCTAAAAGGATGGTAATAACATAAGCGCCCATGGCACTCAGGAAAAGCACTAAAATTTTCTTCCATTCATAGGGAATGTAAAAGAGCCTTCTGCTCACAAAAAAGGTTGTTCCTGCCATTACAGCATATCCGATCAGGGTAGCAATAGCGGCGCCAGTTATCCCGTATTTCGGGATAAGAATTAAATTAAGAATAATATTGATTGCGGCGCCTGAAATTGTAATGATGGGGATCAACCCCGTCTTTTTTTCGAAATATATCCCTGGTAAGAAGTTGAGGTAATATCCTTGTAATATATATCCGAATAGGATGACAGGGACAATGGTTTCTGCGCTGTAAAAAGATGGACCAATGAGAGAATAACCCCCTATTGTAATTCTGATTATTTCCGGAATAAAGAAGGAAATAGTTATCCAGGTGAAAAGCGCCACTACAGTGAAGTAGGTGAAGATTTTGGCAAAAACTGAAGATGCTTCCGTTGTTTTTCCGGCTTTAAGGAAGAATGGCTGCCAGGCGTAGTTGAATGCGGTGGTGATGAGAAGCATGAAAATTCCAAGCTTGTACCCAGCGCTATAGATTCCTACTGTAGCAGTATCTTTCAGGTTAAGCAATATGTACCGGTCAATCATTTCCATGGTGATAGCCGCAAGTCCTGCAGGAATGAATGGTGAACCAAATTTTATTAATTTTTCTGCCAGTTTTTTGGAAAAACTTATTTTCAATGATGGGAAAGTAAAAAGCAAGACAGCAATAAATGTTGCAACTGCGGCAAAAAATACACTCTGAAAAACGCCAATAATGCCAGCTTCACGGATGACAACAAGCCAAATGTTTAAGGTGAGTGTTATAACAACATTCAGTAGTTTGACTACCATGAACACACTCGCTCTTTCCTCAAGGCGTAATAGGGCAAAGGGGATTTTTGCCAGGGCATCAAAGAGGAGTATTCCCGCAGTTAGTGAAAATAATGCGTGGTATTTTATATCTCCTAACAGGATTAACGAAATCTGTGACTTAAAACCGATGATTACTGCGGAAAGAATAATGCTTGTTCCCAGAATCATCCAGAAGGCCGTGGAAAAGGATCGAATTTTATCCTTAGAATCCTCTGAGGAAAATCGCAAAAAAGCGGGTTCGAGTCCGTATTGGTAGATGATGTTCATAAACCCGAGAAAGACGTAAACCAATGTAATAATTCCATAATCCTGGGGAGAAAGAGCGTGGGTGAGTATAGGCAGAAGAAGAAATGTCACCAGGCGGGAAATGATGTTCCCGGTTCCATAGATGAGCGTCTGGCGGGTTAAACTTTTTACTGAAGGCTTCAAAATAGTTAGGAAATAGTTACTTTCAATACTGTAAAATATAGGGATTATTTGGGTTTTTATTGGTACGATTCATAAGGCAGGTCAGTTCCGAAGTGGAATTTAATGGGGTTATAGGTTGAGGACAATGGTTGTTAATCAATTACATAATAAATGTTTATAGTGAAGTTTAATAATTTTCCTGATGTATGAGGGTAAATAATTGATTACTTTTTCTTACCTGATTTGAGCCCTGAAACATTGGGATTGTCCTTACAATGATGCTTGGAATGCCTATGAATGATAATAACCCAATAAGAAGTAGCAGGATCTTCGATAATTTGCATAAAATAGCTTAAATTAGGCCTCAGTTAATTTAGAAATTCAAAGGGTAAGTATGTGAGTAAAATAATCAAAGTATTAGCCAGGGAAATCCTGGATTCGCGTGGTAACCCAACCGTAGAGGTAGATGTTACGCTTGAGGACGGCAGTTTCGGAAGGGCTGCTGTCCCTTCGGGCGCTTCCACGGGATCATATGAAGCGGTCGAGTTAAGGGATGGGGATATGAATCGTTTTTTCGGGAAGGGGGTTCTTAAAGCTGTTAATAATGTGAATGATATATTAAGCAATTCTGTTATTGGAATGGATGCCACTGACCAAAAGAAGGTTGATGGGAAACTTTTAGAGATAGACGGAACGCCTAATAAGGAGAATTTAGGCGCTAACGCCATTCTCGGAGTATCGTTGGCAGTGGCAAAGGCTGCTGCAGATTATGAACATCAACCTCTTTATCAATATCTGGCGAAAGATGGCGGTAATATTTTGCCGGTTCCCATGATGAACATTCTGAATGGGGGTCAGCATGCTGACAATAATGTTGATATTCAAGAATTCATGATTTTTCCTGTGGGTGCAGATTCTTTTTCCGAAGCGCTTCAAATGGGCACGGAAACATTTCATGTCCTCAAGAGTGTTTTAAAACGAAAAGGTCTTAATACATCCGTAGGTGATGAAGGCGGTTTTGCTCCGGATTTAAGATCCAATGAGGAAGCGATTGAGGTGATTCTGGAAGCAGTTGAAAAAACGGGATATAAAATTGGGGATCAAGTGTATCTGGCTCTTGATGTTGCTGCAAGCGAAATTTTTGATTCGGCGTCACAACGTTACTCTCTTGCCTCAGAAGGTAAAGAACTTTCATCTGAAGGAATGATACAATATTATGTTGATCTCGTGAATAAATATCCCATCTCTTCCATAGAAGATGGTCTATCTGAAGATGATTGGGAAGGGTGGTCAAATATGTATACACATCTCGGGGAAAAAATCCAAATTGTTGGTGATGATCTGACTGTAACAAATGTGGAAAGACTGCAGAAAGCCATCGATCTTAAAGCCATGAATGCGATTCTCATCAAGCTTAATCAAGTGGGTACCATGACAGAAACAATCCAGACCATCGAGCTTGCAGAGAAGAACGGTTTGGCATCGGTTATTTCACATCGGTCTGGTGAGACAGAAGACACAACCATAGCCGATTTTTGTGTGGCAATGGGAACCGGGCAGATCAAGACAGGGTCTGCATCAAGGACAGACCGGATTTGTAAGTACAATCAACTATTAAGAATTGAGGAGATGTTAGGTAAAAATGCCCGGTTTGCAGGTAAGGGGGTGCTGATAAAGTGAGAACAAGGTGGTGGGGTAGGAGAAAGTCCCACCGAAGATATGTAAAGTACAAACAACGACGGGGGAAAGGTCTTGTCCCTAAGATACTACTATTGGTAGGAGTTATTCTGATTATCATCTTTTTTTTCGGAGACCACGGAATTTATAAGCTATATGACAAGAAAAAGGAAAAGGAACAGTTGTTGGAAGAAATTGATCGCCTGAGAGAACAACAACAAAAATTATTGGGGGAACGTGAACGGTTGGAAAGTGATTTGGAATATATCGAGCAGCTTGCACGAGAAAAACATCGTATGGCAAAGCCGGGGGAGAAAGTATTTAGAGTTATAGAAAAACCCGAGGAATAAAATATAGCTTAAAGGATCGATTAATAACCTGGCAGGTTGAGCCAGATCCGCCAGATTAACGTATTCCAGTCGTATAGACAGAGACTGGTGGATTGAGAAGTTAAAAACTCAACAAATAAAATACCTGATCACCTCCAAGTCTAGATTTAAATGATAGTTCAATATACTCCGGGATATCATCAAAGCTGTAAATGAGGTCGGATCTCATGCTTTTTCCTGGTTTGATAGTACCAACACTATTTTTGCATTGCAATATCTCCAATCTTCCGGGATTGTCTCCCTGATCAGTAACGCTAAAAAGTAATAATGCGCTCACGTCCAGGTTTTTTTCTCCGTTATTGATTATTTCGACAGAGAATTTTACTTGATTACCTTCTCTTTTTGCACTCAGCAGTTTTATTGTAGTAAGATCGATATCCTGGCTTTTACCAACTCCCTTTGCTATTCGAGCATTCTCAAGGACGGTGATAGGAATGTAAAAATCAATGGATGCTTTAATAAAATTCCCGGATTTATCTTTTCCTAACTTTACTATCTTGACTCCTGGGTTAAGCTCTCCCAAAGTACTTTTTGTGTTTGGACTTGAATAAATTGGAGTCTTCTCCTTTACATTTGTCATCTGTCCATAAAGAATAGGGGCAAGTATTACTACTGTAAATAAAAGATGCCCAAAATAGTGTTTTTTTAGTCTCATGATTACCTCCAACCCAAATTATAACTCATTAATTTGTTGAGATTATGATAATGGTATATTTGGTATTTCGACTCTAAGTCTGTAGAAAAATATACCTAAATAATATTTTGTATTTATTTGCTTGGTTAAAAAAAATGATAAACAAGTACCAATTAGTTAATTGATGGTTCCTGGGATTTTTTATTACTAATGTTTATATCGGTGAGAAATGCATCAAGGTATATCTCTACTCGTCTGTTATTAGCTCGTCCATCTGGTGTTTCATTGGTGTCCTCAGGCCTGAATTCCCCGTATCCCATGGCTGAAAATTTATCCTGTTCGATCTCTGCATATTCACTCAATAATTTAACAACATTCAATGCTCTCGCCGTTGACAATTCCCAGTTATCCTTGTATTTGACTTGTAATCTATCTGGCAAGGGAACATTATCAGTATGACCCTCGCATCGTATTTCAATATTCAGTTCTTTGTCTCCATTTCGTATGGCATCAAGGAATGGTTTGTATTTTGGGATATCACGTACTTTTACGAGAGGAGACATTTTTATAATGTATCCAATTTGTTTGATAATACTATGGAATTCGGGTCTTAATGTCTCTTCACCGGATCTAAAAAGATCACCACCAGCACTTGCCATTTTAATTTTCACCCCTTTAGTAGCATGTTCCACAGTGACCCAGGATTGAAACCTTAATTCATGGTGTAGTTCCTGGTAGGTTTCTTTCAGCAGCAGGTTGATGATACGATCAATATGTTTTTCTGCTTCGTTCATAATCACCAATAACAAGATGAAGAATGTGAGAAGAAGGGTTACCATATCTCCAAAAGTTATGGCCCATGATGTGCTTTTTGCCTTAGCCTCAACAAAGGAGAGTTTCGTGACCTTTCTTGCCATTTTTTACACCTCTGACTTCCGTTTACTCTGGGGTACAAATGTCATGAGCTTTTCACGCAAAATGATGGGGTGATCCTTGGCATGAAGACCAATAATCCCTTCCACTATAATATCTTTGACCATGAGTTCCTCTTCTGATTTCCGTTTTAACTTACCCGCAATTGGCAAAAATACAAGGTTGGAAAGTAATACTCCATAGAATGTAGTAATAAGAGCAAGTCCCATACCTTCCAGGAGTTTCATAAACCTTTTGGCGATGTCGAATTCAACTCCAATAGCACCCCCTTCAGGAACAGCAAAGCCACTTTTCATCATGATGATCAAGCCCAAAACAGTTCCTAACAATCCAAAAGCAGGGGCGTAAGCGCCCATATAGAGGAAAATCTCCTGACCAAGATTATGGCGTCTTTCAATGTTGGAGAGTTCTAAATCGAGGTAATTTCTCAACCGTGCCGGATCCCGTTCATTGATGGCAAGTTCAAGACTATTCCTCAAAAATTTATCTGAAATTTTATTTAAATCGGCTTCCAATGACATGATACCGGTTTTTCTCATTTTAGCCGCCTTATCAATCAACTCGTCTATTACTTCCTGGTGACTATATTCTTCCTTTACAAAAACTTTTGCTAAAACGCGAAAAATACCGACTACATCTTTAATTGAATAATTTACAAGAGTAGCAGCGAATGTACCTCCAAGTACAATAATTAAGGAATCTAAGTCCATAAACCACCGTAAGTCTCCCTGTTTGTTAATAATTCCTATGGTGATCAGACCAATACCTAAAAGTAGTCCAAGAGCTGTACCGATATCCATATAGGTTCCTTTCTATGAGTGATCCACAGGTAACGTTATACTAAGAAACACAACTTCGGGATTTCTTCTTACCCTGATACACTCGTTCCTCGCTACAGGGCAAGCGGGGCAGGCATTGCTCCAGTACTCCATTTAATGTGTTAAACATTGTCACGAAACTTCGGGACTCCTTTGGGGAAATTCCTATCCAATACAATTACAATTAAACATATTAATGAATATTATTGGTATCTAAAACAAATGTAGCAGGCCCATCATTCGTCAATTTTACATCCATCATGGCGCCAAAGCTCCCCGATTCTACATGAATCCCCTTCTGACTTAAATGATTGATAAACTCATTGTATAGTTGTTCTCCTTTTTCCGGGGTTGCTGCACGGATAAAACTTGGACGTCGTCCTTTTTTCCAATCTGCACAAAGAGTAAACTGGCTTACAACCAAAACTGAGCCTTTTACATCCTGAACTGATAGATTCATTTTATCATTCTCATCATTGAATATCCGAAATCCTGAAATTTTATCTACAAGAAATTGCACATCTTTTTCTGTATCGTGATTAAATACCCCAATAAATATAAGTAACCCCTGATCGATTTCCCCTGTAATTTGATTTTTTACAGTCACTTCAGCGTAAGAGACTCGCTGCAGAAGCGCAATCATCAGTCCAACCAAACGTTTTGGTCGCCGTAAATACCCTTGAGTTTTTTCAAAAATTCTTTATCAGATGTAACTCGGATCCTGTCGGATATTATTTTTGTACCGTTCCCTTTTTCATCATAAATATGGAAAAATAGAGGAGAATTCCCACTAAATTTTCTGGTGAGTGCATAGAGGGAATCGACATCAGCAATTGTCATTTTATCTACCTCTACCAGTATGTTCACTTTTTTTACATATTGACTTTTTACTTCATCTAAAGAGTAAATATTCTCTGCAATAATTTTCGGTGTTGATTCATCCAATCTGGTTGTGGGTCGTCCCTTCACGAATATGAGAGCATCTTCATTCAAGAGGTTTTTGTGTTGTTTGAATGTTTCGTGAAAAATTAAGACATCGATTTTTCCCCCCAGGCAGTCAAGACCTAAAAAAGCCATCTGCTGATTCTTTTTATCAAAGTGCAGTTTAAAATCCTGGATAATTCCACCAACTCGAACGGTCTTCAACTCAAGGTTATTTGCAGATTCGGAAAAATCGTAGTTGGTAAATTTCTCTAATTCATATGCATAATCAAGGAGGGGATGACTTGTAAGAAAAAACCCAATCAGTTTTTTTTCCCACTTCAATTTCTCATTTCTCGACCAATCTTCCACCTTTGGTAATGGGGGTGTCGATTTGATTGATTCTCCCGAAGAACCTGAAATATCAAACATGGAGAACTGGTTTGTAGCCTCTTCCGATTGGGACTGTATGGCATATTTAAATGCACTGTCTACAGCGGAATATTTTTGGGCTCTGTTCCCTTCCAGCGAGTCCATAGCGCCCACTGCAATAAGACTTTCAATTACTTTTCGATTGACCAGTCTCAAATCAAGGTGTTGACAGAATTCAAAAAGTGTTTTGGGTACACCATATTTATTTCTGGCTGCAATAATATTGCATAAAGCTTTTGATCCTACATTTTTAATGGCGTTCAGTCCGAATGTAATGTTCTTTTTATCCAATGGTTTAAAATGAATATCAGATTGGGTAACATCCGGGGGATGAACCGTTATTTTCAGTTTCCGGCATTCATTGATCAATGTGACGATTCGGGCTGTATTATTCATTTCGCTGGTTAGATTTGCTGCCATGAATTCTGCCGGATAGTGAGTTTTTAAGTAGGCTGTATGATAAGCAATGTAGGCGTAAGCTGTGCTGTGACTCTTATTAAATCCGTACTTGGCAAACTTCTCGATTAACTTATAAATCTTCTGTGCTTTATTTTTATCTATTCCGTTGTCTATTGCCCCTTGAATAAACGATTTTTCCTGTCCTTTCATCAGACTTTTTTGCTTTTTTCCCATGGCTCTTCTCATGATATCCGCTTGTGCCAGGGAGAAACCTGCGATGGTATTTGCAATTTGCATTACCTGTTCCTGGTAAACGATGATTCCATAAGTTTCTTTCAGGATCGGTTCAAGTGCAGCGTGGATATACTTTATCTTTTTCCTGCCGTGTTTGCATTTAATAAAGTCGTCTATATTTTCCATGGGGCCCGGACGGTATAGAGCGTTCATGGCAATCAGATCTTCCAGGGTATTTGGTTTAAGTTTTTTCAGGTATTCTCTCATCCCGGCTGACTCAAATTGGAACACTCCCACTGTCTGACCTTTCGCAAAGATTTTAAATGTTTTTGCGTCATTGAGGGGGATTTTATCCAGGTTTATATTGACTCCCTTTTCTTTAAGCAGTTTTATTGTCTGATCAATGACCGTGAGATTTCTCAAGCCTAAAAAGTCCATTTTAAGCAGCCCCAAATCCTCCAACCCTTTCATATCAAACTGGGAGGTAATGTCGCCTTGAGGGGATTTGTATAGGGGGATGAAATCCGTCAGTTCTCCCGGAGCGATGACAATGCCAGCCGCATGAGTGGAGGCGTGACGGTTCATACCCTCCAGAATTTTTGAGTATTCGAGGAGTTTTTTATGAACTTCATCTTTTTGAGAAATTTTTTGAAGTTCATCACTTACTTGCATTGCAGATTCGAGAGTTACCCCAAGACCCGTGGGGATCATTTTGGCAATCCGGTCTACTTCACCATAACTAAGACCCAGTACACGTCCCACATCCCGTACAACCTGCTTGGCTTTTAGTTTACCAAACGTGATTATTTGTGTTACGGAATTTTCACCATATCGGTCCTTAATGTAATCGATAACTTCTCCGCGGCGTTCATAGCAGAAATCAATATCAATATCCGGCATTGAGATTCGCTCAGGATTTAAAAACCGCTCAAATAACAGGTTATGTTTCATGGGGTCAATGGTTGTGATCCCCAATGAATAGGCAACCAGGCTTCCTGCAACCGACCCTCTACCGGGTCCAACGGGGATGTTCTTATTCTTTGCGTATTGAACAAAATCCATCACGATAAGGAAATATCCTGCATAATTCATTTTTTTTATTACGTTCAGTTCATAATCCAAACGAGAGGCTAATTCCGGTTCGATTTGTCTAAATCTGGACTTTAATCCTTTCCGGCAAAGGGCGTCTAAATATTCATCCGCATTGTCCGTATGGGCGCCATCTGGGATCGGAAAGGTGGGTAAGAGAATCTCGCCCATGGGAATTTCAAGTGTGCATGACTCTGCAATTTTTCGGGTGTTCTCAAGTGCATTCGGGTAGTCCTTGAACAGTTTCCACATCTCGTCCTGGCTCTTAAAAAAGAATTCCGCTGTGGCATAACGCTGCCTTTTCGGGTCGTTAAGATCTTTCCCGGTACCGAGACAAAACAAGATATCGTGAGCTTGCCAATGGTCCGGTTTGGCGTAATGGCAATCGTTGGTTGCCACCAGAGGCAGATGTAATTCTTTTGCCAATTTGGATATAATTTCCCTGGCGTAGTCTTCTTCAGCAATTCCATGATGTTGTAGTTCAAGATAGAATCTTTCCGGGAAAATTTCGGCATATTCCAGCGCTGACTTTTTCGCTTCATTGTAATTTCGGTTTACAGCCTGTTCCTGAACTTCTCCCTTCAGACATGCAGAGAGGCAGATGAGCCCTTCGTTGTACTCGCGAAGCAGGTCTTTATCTACCCGGGGTCTGTAATAAAATCCCTCGAGGTAGCCGGCTGTCACTAATTTCATGAGATTTTTATATCCGGTGTAATTTTGAGCGAGCAGGACCAGATGGTTGTTACCCCAGCCCCCCTCTGCCCGGGGTGTTTTGTCAAAACGATTGCCTTTTGCTACGTAGATTTCGCAACCTATGATAGGTTTGATACCCATGTCTTGTGCGGATTTGTAAAAAGAAATTGCTGAGAACATATTTCCATGTTCGGTAACAGCTACCGTATCCATGGAAAGATCGGACATGGTATCCAGAACAGTAGAGATTGTCTGAGCGCCGTCTAAGAGACTGTAATCAGTATGATTATGTAGATGAACAAATTCCGAAGACATTAGATCAGCCTAAATAGACCGCCAGCAGTCCGGCGAATATACACCCTTTCAAAATCTGGGAAATGAGTTTACAGGTATAAATTGTGGGAGATTTCATGAGCATAAATAAAACATAAAGAAGTGGAATTTCAATCCCCAATATCAAAACTATGAGATATTTTTTGCCGTAAACCCCCAACATGTAAGGAACAAGGGCTCCCAGGCTTAGCAAAACAGTAGAAACGATGGCTAACCGGACACTAGCTTTCATTCCAAACCGGACTGGGAATGTGTTGAGGTTGGCAGCCTTATCGCCTTCTATATCTGCCATATCTTTTACGATTTCCCGGATGAGGGTAAAACCGAAAGCGAGAAGCGCAGGAACCGGCAACCCCCATGTGGTACCGAACGCAGCCCCGGCAAAAATAAATGTGAGTCCGAGGATAAAAGCTACCACAACATTGCCCACTAATGGCAACCCCTTAAACCGGAAGCTGTACATCACCATCAGTGGGACAGCCACAAATGTGGCGATGAAAAAAGCTTGCAGGTTGATGAATGCAGACATCACGATACCAAGTCCAAACAGAATGATGGCGCTCCCTAACGCCACTTTTTGTGAAATATCTCCACGAGGTAGTGGGCGGTTCGGATGATTGATTTTATCAGTTTCGTAGTCCATATAATCGTTAAAGGCATTAGCGGCGGCGTTGAACATGACTACCACTAAAATTGCTTGGATCAGAAGAAATGTTTGATCGATGGTTCCGAGAATAGCAGCAGAGATGATAACAGCGATAGCTCCTAAGAGGAGATTGATGGGGCGAAACAGATAAAGAAGGACAGTGAAGGAACTCATAAGGTAATTTTTATTGTAATCACTCTATCATCCCCATTATAATCTTTAAAAAATTCAATTGCTTCGAAACCAGCCTCCTCGAAAATTTCCCTTACCTGTTGGGGATGAGGGTTTAATCCAACCTCCAACGCGAGGAATCCCCCTTCCCGCACACACTTTCGTGCAATTGCAGCAAATCGACGGTAGAAGTCTAATCCGTCAGCGCCGTCTGTCAAAGCGCCGATGGGTTCATAATCTCGAATCTCCGGCATGAGTGTTGAAACCTCATCTTGTCGCACATACGGGGGGTTGCTTACCAATATGTCGAATGGTCCTTCCAAATCTTCTGTTAGGATGTCCAACTTAGCAAATTGAATATTTTTTACCACGGCATTTTGTTCGGCATTTCTTTGTGCAACCTGTAATGCCCGTTCGCTGTTATCTGTGGCAAGGATTTTGACATGTTTCAGATTCGCGGCTAAGGCAATGGCGATACATCCACTTCCCGTCCCAACGTCCACTATTTCCTTGGCGTCAATATCCTCAGCCAACTTCAGAGCAATTTCCACCAGCCGCTCTGTCTCAGGTCTTGGGATAAGTACATGGGGATTGACTTTTATAGGTATGCCATAAAATTCTGTTTTACCTGTGATGTATTGGAGGGGTTCGTGATTCAATCGCCTTTTAATCCACGATTTTAGAGTGACGAGGTCTTTGCTATTGATGAGTTGGTCGAATTGTAAATAAAGGTCTATTCTGGGTAGGGACAAAAGGTCTACCAAGAGCCACTCAATTTCTCTTTTAGGAGACTCGAATCCTTTCGAGGCGAAATATTCTTCCCCCCATTTGAGGATTTCGATAATTCGCCAGTGTTGTTTTTTTTGTTTTATAGAGGGTTTTGTAGAACAAGATGCCATCTCGTCCTACATTTCTTCATTTAAACGATTCAATTGATCCGCTATACGGAGTTGCTCAATCAATTCCTCGATATCACCATCCATGATACTTTGAAGTTTATAAAGGGTTAGTTCTATTCGATGATCAGTGACTCGACCTTGGGGAAAATTATACGTGCGGATTTTGGCGCTTCTGTCTCCGGTGGATACCATGGATTTACGTGCCTTGTCAATTTCAGAACGCTGTTTTTCTTCTTCCAGAGCCAAAAGGCGTGAACGTAGGACTTTCATTGCGGCAGCTTTATTTTTATGCTGGGATTTTTCGTCTTGGCATATGACTACAACTCCTGTTGGAATGTGAGTAATTCTTACGGCGGATTCGGTTTTATTTACATGTTGACCACCAGCGCCTTGCGCTCGATATGTATCAATTCTCAAATCGGAGGGCTCGATTTCAATATCAATTTCGTCGGCTTCGGGTAGAATAGCCACAGTTGCAGCAGAGGTGTGAATTCTGCCACTCGTTTCTGTAACGGGAACTCTTTGAACCCGGTGTACTCCCCCTTCAAATTTCATTGCCCCGTAGGCGCCTTTTCCGTTTAAAGAAAAAATGATTTCTTTCAGTCCCCCACTTCCTGTTTCATTGCTTGACAGAACTTCAATAGACCATTTTTTACGTTCTGCATACTTGGTATACATTCTATAAAGATCTGCAGCAAAGATAGCTGCTTCTTCACCTCCTGTGCCCCCTCTGATCTCCACAATCGTACTTTTATCATCCCGAGGATCTTTTGGTATGAGCAGGATTTTAAGTTCTTCTTCCAACTGTTCCTGTCTACTGAGCAGCTCTTCCAGTTCATCCTTGGCAATGGATTTTAGCTCTTCGTCGTCCCCTTCTAAAATACTTTTATCATCATCGATATGATTCAATAATTCCAGGTATTCCCGTCCTTTATGTACCATGGGTTCCATGTTATGATGTTGTTTTGCCAATTCACCGTAGGTTTTATGATCACCGATTAATGATAGCTCTCCAAGTTGTTTGGTTAAAGCATCATACTTTTCGATTATATTTTCGATTTTATTTCGCATATCTAACGATTTTGGACAAAATAATAACGGCTTCCCCCAGTTAAATATTGGAAGGTGGAAACCGTTATTTAGTTATAGTTATCCGCCAGATTCTACAGTCTGTTTTTCTTCGGTTTGCAGGTTATACTTCCTTCTGAATTTTTCAATCCGACCGGCTGTATCGATTAATTTCTGTTTCCCAGTGAAAAACGGGTGACACGCTGAACAGATTTCTACACGCATATCTCCCACAATGCTTCGCACCTGAAAAGTATTTCCACAAGCACAGATTACGGTACCGAGCTTATATTCCGGATGTATATCTTTTTTCATTTTGTATCCTTTTTCATGATAATTTATTTAAAACTGTTTCAATTCTATCCAACCCTTCTAAAAATGTTTCCTCATTGGTGGCATAGGATAACCTGATATGGCCATCCCGACCAAACCCGCTGCCAGCTACAGTTACCGTTCTGGCACAATCTAAAATATAATCACTGAGGTCGAAAGAAGAGGATATTTTTTTCCCATTCCCACTAAGACCAATGTAAGAGCTCACATCGGGGAAGGCATAAAACGCTCCGCCAGGATAAGTGCAAGTTACGTCAGGAATATTATTCAGTCTTTCAAGCATTTTATTTCTGCGATGGGAAAAGATTTCCAACATCTTTTTTACAGTACTCTGATCTCCCGTCAATGCCTCAATTGCAGCCTTTTGACCAATAGAGTTGGGGCAGGAAGTAGCCTGGCCCTGAATTTTTCCCATGGCTTTGATAATTTCCACATCGCCGGCACAATACCCGATACGCCATCCGGTCATCGCATAGGTTTTTGACAAACTTTGTATCGTTAAAACTTGCACATCGTCATCATTCAAGAATTCTGTGCTTGTGAATGATTGGTCATATACCAACTGTTCATAACATTCATCTGAAATCACCACCCAATTATTTTCAGCGGCGTAGTTCAGAATTCTTTTTATTGTTTCATCATCCCAGACAGCGCCGGTTGGATTGGAGGGGGAATTGAGAATGACTCCTTTGATTTTAGATGTGATTTTTAATTCAAGTTCGTCAAAATCCGGCGTAAAATTTCTTTCCTGTATTGTCTGGATTATAACAGGTTCCGCATCTGCCAGTCGGATAAATTCAGGGAAAGAAACCCAATAGGGTGAAAAAATAATGACCTCATCACCCGGATTAAAGAGCGCTTGGCAAGCGGTACTGAGTGAGTGCTTTGCTCCATTTGAAGCGATAACTTGTTCAGGAGAGAATTTTAGGCCATTATCCCTTTCCAGTTTATCACATATTGCCTGTCTCAATTCTAACATACCGGGTGCGGGAGTGTATTTTGTGAATCCATCATCCATCGCTTTTTTTGCAGCTTCACGGATATGTTTGGGAGTGTTGAAGTCTGGTTGCCCAACACCAAGATCGATGACGTCTATGCCCTGATTGCGGAGATCTGCTGCACGGGCGGTCATTTCAAGCGTAAAGGAAGGTTGAATCCGACTAACTCGATTAGAAATCATAAAAGTCTTAGGGTGATTTGTAACTACAACTTACGGCTGTGATATTTCAATGTATTATAGTTGGGTTCATCAGGCTCATTAACCTGATTTTTTTCACGTCGACTCTTTGGAATATCATCTTCGGAAAGACCTTCTTCCTCCCAATTTTCCGGCAATTTTTCCACAATTGAATCATTGTCAGCGTCTTCTTTCACTTCCGATTCATCAAAGGTAAAGTCAGAAGGATTGAATTGGCTGAAAACAACTCCATATCCTTTGGTAATTCCGTTACCTATACCCAAAAAATTTGGTAGAATAAAATTAGTGTGAAAATCGCCATAAAATGCCCCCATTTTGCCATCATCGACCATTCTTGGGTAAAGAGAATCAAGTTTCAATTTGGAGAAAACCTTTGAATGCAATTCCAACTCCATTTCTTTAGCAAGGAAGACGATATTCTGGCTTAAAAGGCGTGTTAGGAATTTCAGCCGCTCTTCTCCATATAAATATTTATATTTCATGAGATTGGGTTCATTGAGAGCAACCCAGGGTGTCAGAAAACGGTACCTGATTAGATGAGACGCAAGCGCAAATCGGTTGGTTGCCAGATCGATATTATGATCAAGAACCTCAAAAGTTATATTGCCAAAATTCATGATCTTTAGCTTTTTTACTAACGATTTAATCGGGTTTACCCCTTCTTTAATTCCGATAAAATTAATTTGTTCATTTAGTATTTTTACCTGGATACGTGGATAAAGAAAATTATCCCGGTATGCACCATTGATAAAAGGAACGATCGGGTGATCAGGGAAATCACGTATGATTACTCCTTTGACTTGATAGGGTGTTTTCCTTACTGGCTTGTCTGTGTCAAGTCTTGCAGCTATGGTGGGAATTGAATTTTGATTTTTTGTCATATAAAAATATAAACAATTACATTGTTAAAAATAGATTAATGACTCATTGTATCTAAAAATTCCTGATTGGTTTGAGTTCGTTTCATTCGATCAAGTAAAAATTCCATTGCTTCAACTGGCGTCATTTCGTTAAGAATTTTTCTTAAAATCCACATTCTTGCAAGTTCTTTTTTTGTTAAAAGAAGTTCTTCTTTTCTTGTACCTGATCGAATGAGATCAAAGGACGGAAAAATTCTTCTATCACTAAGTCTTCTATCCAGGACCAGTTCCATATTACCGGTACCTTTAAATTCCTCGAAGATCACATCATCCATGCGGCTACCTGTGTCTATTAAAGCAGTCGCAATAATAGTAAGACTTCCCCCTTCTTCTGTATTTCTGGCTGATCCGAAAAACTTTCTTGGCTTATGTAATGCATTGGCATCGATCCCCCCTGATAAAATCCTTCCACTGTGAGGTGCTATGGCATTATGTGCTCGAGCTAAACGGGTAATACTATCTAATAATATCACAACATCAGTACCAAATTCTATTATTCGTTTGGCTTTTTCAGAAACCATTTTTGCAACCTGAACATGCCTTTCAGGAGGCTCATCAAATGTGGAACTGATAACTTCTGCTTCTACACTTCTTTCCATGTCTGTTACTTCTTCCGGACGTTCTGCTATTAGTAAAACAATGAGTTTAATTTCAGGTTGATTTGTTGTAATGGCATTGGCAATTTTCTGAAGTAAAATTGTTTTCCCCGTTTTAGGTTGTGCAACGATTAGACCGCGCTGTCCTTTCCCTATAGGACACATCAAATCCATGATTCGCATGGAATATCCTTTTTGACCGTTCTCCAAGTGGATTTTCTCGTTGGGATATAAGGGTTTCAGGTTATCAAAAAGTATTGCATCTCTCACATCATCCGGTGGGACATTATTGACTGTCTCTACTTTTAAAAGAGCAAAAAATCGTTCATTTTCCTTTGGTGGACGAATTTGACCTGAGACTTGATGCCCGGTTCTCAAACCAAACCGCTTGATTTGAGAAGGTGAAATATAAATATCATCGGGCCCAGGAAGATAATTGTAGCTTTGTGAGCGTAAAAAGCCGTACCCCTCCGGCATCACTTCCAAGACTCCCTGGGAAAGTAGAATTCCATCCTTTTTTGCTCTGGTCTCAAGTATCTTAATTATAAGATCCTGTTTTTTAAGACCCGAGTACCCAGGGACTTCTATTTCCTTGGCGAGTATAGCAAGTTCCTTGATCTTCAACCCTTGAAGTTGGTTAATATCCATAAAAATTACCTTTGATAAAACTTCGGGAGATTTTCTATAGCTAGCAGAATAAAAAATAACACTGCTAATAGACTGATTGTCTAATTTAATTTAGGTCAAATCTCACCATTGTCAAAGGAAAAATTAAAGTAGGTAAAAATATCTTCAGCAAAATAATGCGTACCAAAAATCAGCCAAACGTAACGTCTATTTTCCTCTATATGAGTGCAAAATGAAAGTGCGTCTACAACAGTCTCTGAAAATTGGGCATTAATGTCTTGTTTTTTAAATTCTTTCCATAAAGCCCGGGGGGTGAAAAAATCACCTTGGTTGGGCATCGTTGTAATGATATTTTTACAATATTTTTTTACAAGTTCTACAATATTTTTTATAGACTTTGTTTTTTTTAAAGCACAAATACATGCAATGTTAAATCCCGGATAAAGTTCCCGTGTAGACTCTAAGACTGCCTGTAGACCGTGTGGATTATGGGCTACGTCATAAAATACTATTGGATTTTCGGATAATTTTTGCATTCTCCCAGGCCACGAAACCTTCGCTAACCCCTCTTTGATAGATTGGGTTTCTATCTGCCAATCGTAAACTTTACATGCTGTAATGGCTGTTTGGGCATTGTTGATTTGATGTTTACCAAGAAGGGGTAGATAATATTTTTGTCCATGGATATAAAAGGTGGATCCGTTATTTGTGCAAATTGAGTTCTCTATAGGAGTGGATATTACTGATATATTGAGATCGGATTTATACTTCTTAACGGTTTCTTCCAAAATATCCATTACTTCCGGGTGTTGCAGACTTGATACCACGGAAGTTTGAGGTTTAATAATGCCAAATTTTTCTTTAGCAATAGATTTAAGATTATGCCCAAGAAATTCCATATGATCATAATCGATTGGAGTGATGACCGATAAAACAGATTTTGAGACATTGGTAGAGTCGAGCCGTCCACCTAATCCTACTTCGATGACCGCAATATCAATATCACTGTGATAAAAGTAGGAAAAAGTGAGGGCAGTCGTGGCTTCAAAAAATGTTGAGCTGAGGCTATCGATGTCGCTTCGATAACGATTGAGAAATTTTGTGATTTGATCATCCGTGATTGGTTTACCGTCTACACGAATTCGCTCGTTAAACCTGATGAGATGAGGAGAAGTGTAGAGCCCCACTTTTCTTCCGGATTCACGGAGTATGGAGGCGATCATGGCAGCAGTGGATCCTTTTCCGTTGGTACCCGCAATATGAATGACAGGAATATTATAGTGAGGATTCCCACACTTAGCAAGAAGCGTTTCTGTGCGGTGGAGTCCAATCTTGATGCCGCGCCGTCTTAAGGTAAATAGATAGTTTTGTGTCTCTCTATCGAGCATTATTGTGGGATATGTCGGTAAGCCGGTTTATTTGAACTTTCAGTCCAGTTGAACAAGTGCCACATTAGCCAGTTTCTCTCCGAGAAACCGTTCGCCCAACTCCTCGAATTTTTGAGGTAGATCGGTGACATAACATGTTAAATCAGAATGTCCTGGTTCTGAAAGTGCATCTTTCAGTGATAAAATCTCGGCAGTTTTTTCGGAAACCGCCTCGGCAGAATCCACAAGTTTTACCGAAGAATGTAATGTGCTTTGAATTATCGTTTTAATTATAGGATAATGTGTACAGCCAAGAATTACTGTATCAACACCATTGTCTGAAAGTGGTTTTAAATAGATTTCTGCTATCATTAGGGAGACTGGCTCATCAGTCCACCCTTCTTCCACCAGTGGAACGAATAGAGGACAAGCAGCGGTTGAGATCATAAGGTTTGACTTTATGTTTTTCAGGGCAGTGGAATAGGCATCAGATTGAATAGTTGCCGTAGTGCCGATGACCCCAATGTGATTATTTCGGGTCAGCTTTACGGCAGCTTCTGCTCCCGGCTCAATAACCCCGATGATTGGGATGGAATTTTGTTTTTTCAAAGCGGTGAGCGCCAAAGCTGAGACAGTATTACATGCAACAACCACCATTTTTACTCCACGATCAATAAGAAAATTTATGATCTGTCGTGAAAAGTGGGTGACGGTCTTAGCGCTTTTGGCACCATAAGGGACTCTTGCTGTGTCACCAAAATAGATGATAGACTCATTAGGGAGGCTCTGTTTTATGGAATGAACAACAGTAAGTCCACCCAGACCGGAATCGAAAACGCCGATAGGAGCATTGCGATTCATCCTTTTGACTCCTCATCCAAGACTCTTTCGTATTTATCTTTAAATTTTCGTATTCCCTGATAAATGGATTGTGCAATACTCTGCCTATATCCGGGTTTCCGGAGTTGCTTCTCTTCTTGAGGGTTTGAAAGATATCCAACCTCTACCAAAACATTGGGCATGGAAGCGCCAATGAGTACATAAAAACCAGCCTGTTTTACTCCACGGTCAGGTGATGGGATTTTTTTTCTTAGTTCATGCTGAATCATGGCTGCAAGGTCTTCGCTCTCTTTCATAAACGAATTCTGGACAAGAGAGGCGATTATAAAGTTGTCCTCTGATAATTTTTCGTACCTGGATGTCTCTTCTTCCAATTTTATAACAGCATTTTCTCGCTCAGCTACAGCGGCAGCATCGGCAGTTTTACCCGGGCTGAGGATATAAGTTTCAAATCCCCGAATCCGGCGGTTTTTATTTGCATTCCCGTGAATACTTACAAATAATTTCCCCATCTTTTCGTTCGCCATTTTAGTCCGTTTCCAAAGGGGGATAAACACATCTTCATCACGAGTATAGATTACCTTAACATTGGTATATTTTTCCAATAATCTTCCTACCCGCTTGGAAATGTCAAGGGCGATAAATTTTTCTTTCAGTCCATATTTCCCAATGGTACCACTATCTTTTCCACCATGTCCTGCATCGATTATAATGGTGTCGATATACCACAAGTCCCGTATCTTTTTAATCTTTTCCGCACTGAAACTGAGGGGCGTTCTGAGACTGAGGACAATCTCGTTCGGAGCTGAATTCTGGTAAAGTTCGTGATTTTCCACTTCCCCACGAAGGCGAAAGGCAAGCTGTGTGGTTTTTCCTACCTGATCAATTTGAACTGCTCTAACGATGCCATGAAGTCTCGTCTGACGAATGGCGGATGAGTCAGCAACTCCGCCGGCAATAGTAAGATAAAACCACCCGTTCTTTGCGGACCAGGCAGTTAAAGAACCCCTATCAAATAATCGAGTCGTTTTCACTCGGATAATTGTCCCGTTTGCCTTTTCTTCAATGGTTAGACCCGTAATATTGTATGTGAGGAGTTCTACTACGATCATTTTTTTATTGTTATCATATAAGACTCCAGGTGCAGCGTGGCGGTGGAAAAGTGATAAGAATGTCCTCATGGGAAGATATATATCATTGCCATCAAACAAAGCGTGAGTTCCCATCTGGTATACTTTGTCGTCAATTAAAATAAAGCTGCAGTTGGCAGAAATTTTTACTTTGCGTCCACCAAAATAGATAACAATTTTACTTCTTTCAATATTTTCAAAAATTCCGGCTGAAAGAATTCTAACAAAGTCCTTTGTAGAAATATAGATAGAACTACCAATTTCGAATGATTTAACAGATTCTTTTTTCGAGGGATCATTTGGGAAATAAACCTGCACTTCTGTGACAGCTGAGACTGTTTGCGAAAATAGAAGAATTAGAGCGATTGGGATAATACGTTTCATCATGGTGAATTTATTGTGATAATGATTTACAAAGCAATATCCATCTGAAACCCTCCCACCACATCGGATTTATACCATTTTCCAGTATAGCGTGAAAATTCCCAAGTACTACGAATTCGAGCGGATATAGTTGCATTTGTGATGGTTTTCACCCGAAATAGGAACGCAACGGACTGTCCAGTCGGGAAAAACGCTTTGCTTCTAAGTTCACCGGGAAGGTTCACGTCCCAAACGTAGATTCTGGATTTAAAGTCATCTACTACAAATCCAACCCAGTTAGCGCTAAAATGATACTGTTTGCCATAATAGAGGATTTTTGTGGATAGTCCGTACCCAAAGTCTGTTGAATCTCCTTCACTAATATATGTATAATCCCCCTGTAACTGAAATCGAAAATGAGAAGATAATGTACGAACTAATTGAAATCTAAAGGAGTTTCGACTTAATACCTCATCGAGTAATGTTTTTACATATGTGATATCATTTTCTACGGTCTTTTCTTCTCTTTTCCATCTAAATGTGATTGGGTCTTTTTGCCATTTATAGCTCCAGATAGCCACTGTCTCATATCCCTTTATTGGTTTTACTGATGGGTTCGCTGAGGCATTTTGGCGATAGATATCACCATACGTTTGAACTCTATGGCGTCCCATCTTGATGGAAAGAGCCTGGTAAAAACCTATTTCATTTAATTTGTGACTACTCCACTCTCGAAATGGTTGAGATCTGGGTCCCTGAAATCCTTGTGTATAATACCTGACAGTTGCTACCCAACGAAGATTATTTTCTGTCAAAACATACCCGCCGATTGCTGATGGTTTTCCACCAGTATATGAAGCAACTTCCCCAAAAAGTGTAAGATTTGATAACATGGTTCGTCCATAAATTGACCCATATGACTTGGGATCTCGGTTTACCGGACTTACCCCATTGACGATTAACCTGTCCCGAGCTATTAAAACACCTATCTCTCCTACATCGTTGATCTCTTTGCCCCAACTGACAATTGCCAGGTCTTCTCTGAGGTTATGCTTCCGGGAAAGGGAATTTTCAGTCTGATGAAGACCTGAAGTGGCAAAGGAGATTACCCTGTTTGAATCGAGAGTCGCATCTTTTGGCGAAAAAGAGAGTGAAAACAGCCACCGTCCAATAGAGTTTGTGTGTTCAACTGCCATCCCGCGAAGGGTCCAATATTCCATGGCTGAACGGTAAGGTTTTATCCTTTTCCCAGGTTTGGTCAGTCGGGATATACTTGATTGTCCCTTGATGGTTCGGGCAGACCGACCAAACAAAAGACCATAACCGTGAATAATCTGGTAATCCCCAAAGATAATGCGTGTGTTGTTTTTTCTCGTAGTTGAAAAGAAAGCTGATACATAATCTCCAAGCGATGGTTCATTGGGATCACGTTCCAACAGAAAACCACCAGAGATGGACGATTGTGTAAAGGTGGCTTGTGTCAACATGCGGACGTCCTCGCCGGAGGAAACCCACCGACTACGCAGTTTCATTTTGAGAGGAGGGAAAAATTTTACAGTTGTTATCATCGGTAATAGAAGAACAGTTAATGATGAAAGTCCTGGTATGGAGGTGATTTGTTCCATGGATGAAAAACTACCCAAACGCTTTCTTGCATGTAGTATCAGGCTTGTTTCTTCTGCAGCAAGGAGGGGTATTATCTCTAAATCATTTCTGGTGGCTCTATTTAAATCCAATGGTCGCTGTACCATTTCTTCAAGGATGAGCAGTTCATCGTCCGTGAGAAGATCACCGTCCTCCTCAATCTGAATCGATGCAAGGATTTCTTCTAATGTTTGCCCTTGAAGGGGATTAAGGTAGAGAAAATTGAATAGTAAGTAACTGACTGAAAGCCAGTTCCGGATGAGTAGAAAACGCATAACTGATTCGTTGACCTTTTATTTTAAAGGAAATACCTGTTGTCATCTGAGCAGGATGATTAATAAATCCTGTAGCGAGTGTTAAGCTTTTGAATAATTGCCACAACACACCAAATTTATAGCGGGTTTCGAACTCCAAATCTCTTTCAAGTTCGATGACTGACTGTATCGTAGACGTTGGGGAAAATACAAACCCCATGGCAATGACTTGGGGAAGGAGTTCATCTGTTTTACCCAATTTAGGACCATTAAAATTTTGATAGAGTAGAGACCATTGTATGGTTTCAGAGAGCGAATAATTTAAGGAAGCCGATAAACTTACTGTCCGAGTACTCCCATAATTTTTTATGGAAAGTTCATTCCCATTGATGACGAGTCCTGCCTCAAAATAGTCTCCAAACTTTTTTCCCGCACCGATTGTAACTGTCGATTCCCGGTAGACATTATTCCCGAGGGCGTGGAATCCCACACCGAATCGTCCAAATTTTAATGGCATAGTGAACCCAGCACCGAAGTTGTGTAGTTCGGTGATCTGAAAAGGAGCCTCAAAAAACATGGCTACTGATTTGGATTGAGACCTGGCTAAATTTGCGGGATGGCTGAAAAATGTTATGGGAGAGGAGGTAGGCATAAAATTGGACAATCCACATGCTGTCTGGGAAAATGATAGGGGAACACGTTCAAATGCAGCACAGAGAGCCGATGTCCATAGAGTATAGGCTATCAACAATCTCATTGGTTGGAATGTAATTCCGCATACTTGAAATGGCAAGCTTCTGTGTATGTAAAAATTTAAAAATAATGCTTTTAACACTTTCTGTCAGTTTTGCTGCCGAAACCCAAAAAAAACTGCTGATAGGCCGGTGCTGCTGATAACCATTTTGGCTATACCGTATCTATTTCCGGCGACTATGCAGTTGTTGGCGTTTATAAGAATAATGACAATGGATCAAGTTCTGGATTGGCCTACATTTATGAATCTGTTGCTGATCTTTCCCTTCTGATAGAACTCACCTCCTTTGCTGCCTGTGTTAAACGAAGCTGCCCGGTCGTATTGGAATGGGTAGCGGGAGATGGGAGATGATTGATGGTTGATGGAAGATGTTTGAGCGAAACGCCTGTCTGCTGACCAGGCAGGGAAATCCTCCCGATGCATCAGGGGGAGGTAATGGGAAAAGGAGTAATGGAGAGATGGAAGAGGGAAGATGAGAGATGCCTGCCCCGCCAGCCTGCTCCCGAAGAATGAGGGCTGGCAGGTAAGGAGCTTGCGACTGTTCGGGGGCTGATGATTGAAATGATATTTGAGGAAATCTGTTACGGTTTTTTAACGGTACATTTGCTCAGCACACGCGCTGCTTTTATGAACTTAGTATCAAAAGTAAAAAGCTGTTGGCATTGTTGGCTATTAGCTAGATGAAAGGCATCGGAAAAGTCTAAGCCTTTCTTATACCAATCAATTACTTTCGCTATCAAGTTTGGATTGGATAAATGAACATTTTTTAAACCAAATAGTTTGATGAAAGCATTACAAATAGTTACAGGTTGAAATTGGTACGCGTAACGTAGTACCCATTCAGTCTCCAAGATGACTGTGTCGGGAATAAAAATATTGTGTTTACTGAATATACTGTAAGCTTTTTTAAATTGTATTTTATCATCATGCGTAAGAAATCGTACGATAATATTTGTATCAATCGATACCATTGTTGTGTTCCATTACGCCTTGTTTTATGGCTTCATTCATTTCGTCAAGGGTTTTAGCCGTCCCAACATAATTGAGACACGAAGCAACAACATCGATGTGGGTTTCTGAAAAAGGAGTTTTAGGCTTTAGAAGGACGCCGTCACCGGCGTCAATCACAACTAACTCCTGACCTGCTTCCCAGTGATGTGCAGAACGAACGGGTTTTGGGATGATAACTTGACCCTTGCTGGATAGTTTTGTTATGTTCATATATTTACCTTTATTTAAGAAGAATATTAGAATGATTATAGTAAGAAAAATGTAAGAAGTCAATTTAATTCCAATGGCGCCAATTTTGTTCCTGAATTCTTATACGAAAAAATGAAAGTACCGAACTAATTACACCTTAGTCTGAAGGACCTTGTGGGGAACTTACACCCATTTTCTACCTGTAATTGAGGCATTACATTTTTATCTTGTTTTCCCTTCACTTTTTTCAAAAGAAGTGCGAAATTGACCAGCCCCTTCCTCGTGGGGAAAACTATATAAAGGGAGTCAGATATGAACAGAATAATCCGGATCATCATGGCAAAACCTGGATTGGATGGTCATGACAGGGGGATAAAGGTGTTGGCGAGGGCCTACCGAGATGCAGGAATGGAAGTGATTTACCTCGGACTTCGCCAAACACCGGAAATGATTGTGAATGCCGCTCTCCAGGAAGATGCAGACGTTATTGCCCTATCCATCCTTTCCGGGGCACATATGATGATTTTTCAGAATGTATTGGAGTTGATGAAAAAAAACAGTATGGATGATGTGCTCCTTACAGGTGGAGGAATTATCCCTGAAAAAGATATGAAGGTGCTTGGGAAACAGGGTGTAGGAAAGCTTTTTGGTCCGGGCACACCTATTCAGGAGACGATTGATTATATTCAGGATTGGGTTAAAAAAAATCGGTGGCATTAATGAGTAGTAACATAGAAACTATCCGTACTTACCGTGAAGAAGCGTTAAAGGGCGGTGGAAAAGATCGCATCGAAATCCAGCATAAAAAGGGGAAACTTACTGCTCGGGAACGCCTCAGTCTTCTTCTGGATAAAGGGTCTTTTCAGGAAATGGGGATGTTTGTGAAGCACCAATCCTCCGAATTCGGACTGGATGAAAAACGGTACCCCGGAGACGGAGTCGTCACAGGGGCCGGAACTATCAACGGCAAGCAGGTCTTTGTTTTTGCCCAGGACTTTACTATTCTCGGTGGTTCATTGTCAAAATCTAATGCGGGGAAAATTTGTAAAGTTATGGCCCATGCCATGCGAGTCGGTGCGCCCATTATCGGTCTGAACGATTCCGGGGGCGCTCGAATTCAGGAGGGAGTCTCATCACTGGGAGGTTATGCCGAGATTTTCCTAAAGAATACGTTGGCTTCAGGTGTGGTGCCTCAGATTTCCCTTGTCTTGGGACCGTGCGCGGGCGGGGCTGTTTATTCTCCTGCTATCACTGATTTCATCATAATGGTGAAAGGAACCAGTTACATGTTTGTGACGGGTCCCAATGTCGTGAAAACAGTGACCCATGAGGATGTTACATTAGAAGAATTGGGTGGTGCGAAAACCCATGCTACCAAAAGTGGTGTTGCCCATTTTGCATGTGACAATGAAGTTGAAGCCATCAATACGGTGAAAAGACTGTTGTCTTATCTTCCTCAAAACAACCTCGATGATCCACCACTATTAGAATGCAACGATCCGGTGGATCGTGAAAATGAGAAACTGGTTTCTATCATACCGGATAATCCCAGTAAACCTTATGATATGAACGATATTATTTCAGGGGTTGTGGATAATAGTGAATTCTTGGAGGTTCATTCTGAATTTGCTAAAAACATCATTGTGGGATTTGCCAGATTTGACGGCAGAAGTGTGGGGGTTGTTGCGAATCAACCGGCTCACCTTGCAGGAGTACTCGATATTAATTCTTCGGTTAAAGGTGCCCGGTTTGTACGGTTTTGTGACGCTTTCAATATTCCAATTGTTGTATTTGAAGATGTCCCTGGTTTTCTTCCTGGGACTGAACAGGAATGGGGCGGGATTATTCGACACGGAGCAAAATTGCTATTTGCTTTTTGCGAAGCGACAGTACCCAGAATAACGGTGATTACTCGTAAGGCGTATGGTGGAGCCTATGACGTGATGAACTCCAAACACATTCGAGGAGATATCAACCTTGCCTGGCCAACGGCTGAAATTGCAGTGATGGGACCAAAAGGAGCGGTAGAAATTATCTTTAAGAAAGAGATTGCAAAGGCAAAGGACCCTGAAATAACAGAAGAAAGACTGATTGAAGAATATCGAGAAAAATTTGCCAACCCTTTTATCGCTGCAGAACGAGGATATATCGATGAAATTATTGAGCCCCAAAAAACTCGTTACCATCTTATCAATGCTTTGAAGATGCTGGAAAATAAAGTGGATTTCAACCCCAAGAAAAAACATGGGAATATTCCCCTATGAGTATGGACTTGACCAATATCAAAGACCTTGAACATTATTTCGCATATCATTTTGATACATTCCTGTTTCCTATGCTTGCAGAACAATATCTGCTGAGAGAGGATTTAGTAAGAGCAAAAAAAGTCTGTAAAATCGGGTTGGAATACCACCCGGATTATATTCCGGGACTTTTTTTACAAGGACGAACATTATTGGCGGAAAAAGAATTCACAAAAGCTGAAAAGGTGTTCAAACGTATCATAAAACAAGATTCCGGTCACCTGAACGCTCATTGTAAACTTGCAGAAGTTCAGGTTGAATTGAAGCGGTCAGAAACAACCTTAAAAAGGTTGTACAACCGTATTCTTGAAATGGACTGCACGAATGAAAAAGCAATAAAATGGCTGGAAGATATTGGAAAGAAAAAGGAAAAAGCACCTACACTCAAGAAAACTTCAAAGGAGAAAAAACAAACGCCAAGAGATGAGCTTGCATCACTCCCCATCAGTTCACAATTGGCAACATTCACACTGGTGGCAGTTTTAAAGAGTCAGAAACTGTATGAACAAGCTATTGAAGTTCTTTCACTTATGGCAAGGAAAGAAGACGCTGATAAAAAGAGAATTAAGGAGGAGAAAGAAGAACTCTTACGGATTCTCAACAGTGGGGAGAAATTATAACTGATGTCACTGATAGAACAAAGATTAGAGAAACTTAAAGAGAGATTAGCCAAAGAATCCCTCGATGGGATGTTGGTAACAAATTTGACCAATGTCCACTATCTTTCCAGGTTCACAGGATCTGCAGGGACGTGTCTCATACTTCCAGATAAAAATTATTTCATTTCAGATGGTCGATATCTTACGCAGTCCAAAGAACAGGTGAAGGGGATGGATATTGTTATTGATGCCGATCCCCACCTGGAAATCATCAAGAAAAAGGGGTTATTAAAGAATGGATTAAAATTAGGTATTGAGGCAGATTTTCTACCTGTTTCTCAAATGGAGAAGTTGGAAGAGTTTTTTCCTTTCTGCAAGTGGGAATCTATTACCCGGTTTGTGGAAGAGATTGCTGCAGTCAAAGATAAGGGAGAGATACGTGCCATCCGAACAGCAGTGGAGATCACGGATCAAGTGTTTGAGCAGATAGTCCCGGAAATTCGGGAAGGGGTTACTGAAAAAGAAATTGCAGCCAAGATCTCATATGCCATCCTGATGATGGGGGGTGATGGTGATGCATTCAGTCCAATTGTGGCAGGGGGTCCGAACTCAGCCCTACCTCATGCAACGCCGGGAGATCGGAAATTCAGGAGTGGTGATTTTATCTTACTGGATTTCGGTACCCGCTACCTGGGATATCATGCCGATATGACTCGGACAGTTGTATTAGGTGAAGCCTCGGATCGTCATCGAGAAATCTACGACACAGTGAAAGAGGCACAGCAGCGGGGATGTGAGGCAGTGAAGTCAGGTGTGAGTTGTAAAGATATTGACTCTGCAACCCGGGATTTTATAAGTGAAAAGGGATATGGTGATTATTATGTTCACAACACAGGGCATGGGTTGGGGCTGGAGATTCATACCATGCCTAAATTGTCTCAGTCGAGTAAGGACGTAGTCCTTGAAAATTACGTAATCACTATTGAGCCTGGGATTTACATTCCAGAGTTTGGGGGTGTCAGGATTGAAGATGATGTACTGGTCAAAAGAGATGGATATGAGATCTTTAATCAAACCCCGAAAGAGCTCATAGTTACAGACTAAATTATTTGATTTTTAATTTCCCGCAATTGTTCTAAATCTATGTGTAATATTTTCACTAAGCCTGCTCTATATGATGCCGCCCACTGGTGGAAAATAAATGATATCGATTTCGTCGTCAATTGGGCAGATCGGGTGGGGAGCCCGGTTTTGGAATTAGCAGCAGGCACGGGTCGATTGGCTATCCCCATTTTAGAAAAAGGATATACCTATGTGGGAATCGATAACAGCCCTGAATTTGTCTCTTGGGCTGAGAAGAAGTTAAAGGCGTACGGGGCACAGGGGAAAATTGTTCTCGAAGACATGGAGAATTTTGCTTTAAACCAAAAATTTGAGTTTATTTTTATAGGCTTTAATTCTCTACTCCTCCTGAACACGAATAAACAGGTACTATCCTGTTTTAAACATGTGAGAGAACACCTGACAGATACAGGCACCTTCCTCATTGACTGTTTTGTGCCTGACTCGGAATTTCTTTATAGGGATGAGAAGCGACTCCATGAGATTATGGAATTTGACCATCCAAATGGACCGCACTGTGTGGTACGTGAGAGAAATAGATATGACCCTGAAACACAGATCAACCACATCTGGTGGTATTTCTACAATGAAGGTGCGGATACACCTGAGATTTATGAGTTTGATATGCACATGATCTATCCCGATACAATGGACAGGCTTCTTACTGAGGCTGGATTGATTATTAGGGATAAATTGGGCGACTACGATGGTAGTCCTTTTGATGAGAACAGCAGATTACAGATATATGTGTGTGGAAAATGATTAAGACCATTTTTTTTGATATTGGTGGAGTACTCTTGAATATTCATCCGGACCGTACTTTGCGTTACTTACGTGAAAAAACCGGGTTGGATAAATCAGTGATTGAATCACCCTTAGTAGGTGAGATTCACCATGCCTATGAACGGGGTGAACTGACGGATAGCGAATTTTATAGTCAGGTAAAAGCGTGTTTTCCTCATTCTGACCATCTTACGGAAGCGGATTTTTTTCATGCCTGGTTACAACTTTTGGGGGAGCCCACGGACACCATGGATTTGGCTCTCTCATTGATAGATAAATACCCAGTT
>JADFPG010000021.1 GCA_022562455.1 Fidelibacterota bacterium
AAGAAAATAACACGTCAGGTGGTGGGTTCACAAAATCAGATTCATAGTATTCAAGTTGATGAATTATTTGAGGGGAAGAAAAACAAAACCATTCTGACACAAGATGCGATTCATCTATACCGGTATGTTGCTCCTGAACCGGTTCTCCATATTTTTGGTGGCGGACATGTGGGAAAAGCAGTGGCAGAACTGGCTCATTATGTTGAATTGGACATTACCATTCATGATGACCGGAAGTCTTTTGTCAGCCAGGAAAGATTTCCTTACGCTTTATCCCGCTCTTTTGAACCCATAAGTACGTTAATTGAAACGGGTAGTCTTGCCGCAGCAGATATGGCCTTGGTGGCCACCCGGGGTCACCATTATGACTTAACCTTAATTCGATGGCTCCTTAAATCAAATGCAGGATGGATTGGACTTATCAGCAGCCGGCGCAAGTGGAAAATCCTTGCCAAAGGATTGGGTGAAGAGGGATTTACACAAGAAAATTTATCCCGGGTTCAGGCACCGGTAGGGCTGGATATCCACGCACAGACCGTTCCGGAAATTGCTGTGAGTATTATTGGGGGAATAATTGAACATATGCGGAGCACAAAAAAGAGTGAAATTTGATTTGTTAATTAAAGAAACAAGCTCAATAAAGTAATAATTTGTTTAGATATAATCGAAAATTGAAATGCTAAGTATTCATTGACGTAAGAGTTCCCGCGCGGTCTTTTCCTTAATGAAAATGTGTTGTATTGAGTTTAAAGGTTTTATTATCTACGGATTTAGTTTTTTTGGAATAGACACGAATTTTGGATATCTGTTCTAGAATAACCGCGATGATTATGCAATCAAACTATCGTAAGGTTTTGTGAATTCAAATCCCGTATAAGGATTATTTTCTGAGTGACGTATAGCCCAAACGTAATAAAGATAATAACCAGGAGCCGCAACTTGGCTATGATCTAATGAATCTGTAATCGAGCCCTTTGATAAACAAAGGATTCTAAAGCTCGCTCCAACTCCCCTGTTGAATAATAAAGATGATTGAGCTTCATCACATTTTTTATGGATTGATGATACCGTTCTATTTTTCCTTGTGCCTGGGGATGATCCGGGTGGCCACAGGTGTAAATCATATCATTATCTTTAAGGTATTCCCTTATTTCTTTTGACAGATAATACCGGCCTTTGTCACTTAATAACCTGGGTTTAAGTTTTACCTTTGTTCGTGTAAGACCTGTACATATTTTTTCCAAAGTTAAAAGAAAAAATTTTGGCTTCGATTGACATAAATATAAGTTAAATCAGCCAAGATTTTTAATAAGGTTGCGCATTGGGGAGTTTATGCCGATCGCGTAGCGTATCGGGGAGTCTCTATCCGGCGAAACGCGGTGAAGAAGGACCACCTCCGGAGTGCACCGGAAAACGATCGAGCGCAGTGCAAACCAGGAATACAGAACCAGTCTGATTTGAATACTAGTTTGCGAAGAGTTTCCTAAAAGCAGGCAAACATTCCCGGAAGCCGTCCTCAAACGATCCATTATCCGGCCGATAGACACTCTCTAACGAAATAACTCCTTGATACCTATCTCTTTTCAGAGCATTTGCTATATCTTCCAAGTAGGGCGCCATATCTCCCTTGCCCAATGGGCAAAATTGGACTGTGGCACGTGAAATGTTGGATTTGCAATCTTTAATGTGGATATGACCTAGAATATCTTTGACCTCTTCGTATGCATCAGGGTAGGGTATTTCTGTACAATAAAGGGTATTGGGGATATCCCAGATAAGCTTCAGACGCTTAGTACCCAAATCATCGATCAGTTTCCTACCAAGCCATCCCGATGTTATCATGGCATTATTTCCTGTTTCAACGGCTAGAGTAATGCCCTCATCTTCGGCCAATTGTATCGGTGCCTCCATAAGCTTTAACAATTTTTCCCATGAACCGGTACTTGCCACCCATTTTTCCGCACCGTTATGGCCGAAGATAATCATTTCTTTTCGGAAACTCATTATACGGACCATGTTGGTCCCCAATTCTTTGGCTATTTTTATGCAGCGCTTCAGACCATCGAAATGTTTTTGATATGCCTCATCTTCAGGTTCTGTCGTCAGCACTGACATACCAACGAAATTATGACGTGTAATACAGGGTACTTTCACATTGTATTTTGTAATCAGGTTCTTGATTTTTTGAATTTCCTCTGGAGTTTGATCCCCGATTTCCTTATCCCAGACAAATTGTAATTCCGCATACTCCAACCCGGTTTCATTCATTACTTTCAGAGCATGTTCTAAATCTCTATTAATTCCATCAGTAATTACACCAAGCTTCATTATTCGTCTACCTTTCTTTTTTGTTTTTTAACTTCGGTTCCGGCGATCTGCTCTAATAACTTCACAATTGACCAATTGTCCTCCTCGGGGAATAAGGATTTTCCAGACCGGAATAATTCATAGGCAGCACTAGTAGTGAACATTGCCACACCATTTTCTTTGGCCATATTCATTGAAATTCCCAAATCTTTATACATTGTGCCGATATGGCTACCGGTGCCTTTGAATTTGCGTTCCATTATTAATTCTATCGTATTTTTCAACAATGGACTTCCGACACCGCTGGTACTAAAAACCTCATAAAGTGTTTCGGCTTTAACGCCAGCTTTCACACCTAAAACTAACGATTCGAAAATGGCAGTAAAACTGGCTCCGATTAGTGCTTGTAAAGCTGCTTTTACAGTTTGTCCTATTCCGATTTCTTCGTCTACATGATAGATGTTTTGTCCCACGGCCTCCAGGACATTTTTACAATCCTCAAAAACTTCTTTTTTGCAAGCAGTCATTAGAGTAAGTGTTCCATTATCAGCCCCTGATTTACCACCGCTGACTGGTGAATCTATCAGGTTAATACCCTTATCAAGAACAGGCATTTCAAGTTCTTTAACCTCCGAAGGATTTATAGTCGCCGTTACGATTATCGCAGATCCTGGTTTTAGACTTTTTAACAAACCTGTTTCACCGAGTATGACTTCTTTGACCTGCTGGCCATTGAGTACCATTATAAACACAATATCCGAATTTTCGGCGACTTCCTGGCTGGTAACCGCTGGTTTTCCACCTAGTCGCTCCAATTTTTTTAAGCGATCTTCCCGCAGATCAAACCCACTAAGTTTAAATCCATTTTTTAATAAATTAGCGGCCATTCCAATACCCATGTCGCCCAAGCCGATAATGCCAATGTTTTTCATTTTTATCCCTTTATAGTCATTCTTTGACTTCTTTTATTAAAATTGTATTTATTAAAACAATGACGGCACCCACAATGTCAATTGGGGAAATATGCAGATTAATATCAGCGTTAAAATATTCGCGGCTAAAAATGGTGCAGTCCCTTTAAAAATTGTTCCGATTCCTAAACCGGAAATTGCCGAGGCAACATTAATACATGTTCCAACCGGGGGGGTGACTGCACCGACAGCCAAACCTGAAATTAAAATTACACCAAATTGGATAGGTGAAACTCCTACCGATATACACGCCGGCAAGAAAACCGGGGTTAACAATAGAATCGCCGGACTCACATCAATAAAGGTACCTGCTATCAGGATTATTACAACTATAAAGAGTAACATAATGACCGGTGAAAGATTCATTGACACCATAAAACCAACTACTGCCTCCGGCACCCGTTCAAGGGACATGACCCAGATATATAATTTTGAAAGGGCAATCACAATCATAATTTTGGCACTGGTCATGATTGCCGAATTAAGACAATCAGGAAACGTCATTGTTAAAAATTTCTTACGATTGCCTTTTCCCAGAAATATCAAACCAATAATAAATGCATACAACACACCAATTGCCGCTGACTCAGTAGCCGTTACAATTCCAAAAACCACTGATCCGACCACAAACACCGGCATTATCAGAGCCAGGCTTGAGCGTTTAACCTGGTTAGCAATGTTTTCCCAAGTTAAGCTGACTTCCTCTTTGGGGTAATTTTTCCTAATTGAGATCAGCATTGTAATCGTTAATTGAAATACTCCAATCATCACACCAGGAATTAGTCCCCCCAAGAATAGTTTGCCTACGGATTCTTCAGCAACAATGGCGTAAATGACCATCGGAATACTGGGGGGTATAATCATTCCCATTGTGGAAGAAGCAACGGTGATTCCGGCAGCAAAGCGTTTTGGGTAACCACGTTTCTCCATCTCCGGAATGAGAACCGCTCCGATTGATGCCGTATCCGAGGCAGAAGATCCGGATATCCCGCCAAAAATCATACTGGCAAAAACATTAACCAACCCCAATCCGCCACGGAATCTACCGAAGAATAACAAACTGAAATCAATTAGACGTGATGTGATCTTAGTTTTATTCATGAGTAATCCCATTAGAATGAAAAGTGGTAAAGCTATTAAAGCATACATATTCATCCCGGATAAAAATCTTTGAGGTAATATTTGGAGCAATTCCGGACGAACGATAATGAAATAACTGAATGCTGATAATCCCAATGAATACGCAACCGGTATACCAAACACTAAAAAGATCAATAAGCTAACTAATAAAATGGTCATGGATTTACTGATGTACTCTTTTTGGGCTTACCATTAATATGATATGATACAGGCAATACAATATTGCTATACTGCACCCAATTGGCACTATTATTTGCAAATAAATCTGTGGTATACCTAACACTGCTGTTAAATAATTTCCAGTTTTATTGATCCATGGAATACTGTACACGATCATAACCCCATTCAGTAAAGCAATCATCAGAAGATTAAAAATGTCAACTAATCTTTTCTGTAAGGGTGGCAGTTTGTCGACAAAATAGGTAATAGCAATATGTTCTTTTTTTCCAATGATAACAGCAGCACCTATCGCCGAAGTATAGATAAACAGGATCACCACTAACTCATTGCCCCCAATGATAGTTGTGTTGAACACATACCGCAGAACCACTAGGGCGATAACTAGAATGACAATACTAAAAAAGAAAAAACTGATAATATATTCTATAATCCGGGTAATAACCCGCTCGCTTTTTACCAGCCATTTCAAATTTGCCCCCATTTCTTATTGTTAATTGAGAGGAATAATTAGTTAGTTTATTGAATTAATTATTGATAATTGCACGTGCATCACTAATATCATCCCAGGAGAAGTATCCCTTATCAATGAAATATTGATAAACTGGCCGTGCTGCAACACGAAATTTTTCCAGATTTTCCGGGGTTACAAAATTAGTTTCAAGCTTTTCTGTAAGTTGTTTTATGTATAAATCTTCATTCTCACGGTTCAATCGATCGCTGTATTTCATTGTTTCCACAGCAACTTGATCAAAAATCTGTTTCAGGTCTTCTGGCAGACTATTATACCAATCAAGATTGACCATAAAGGGATCCGGACCGGTGGCATAGTTTGAAATCGTGAGATATTTCTGGACTTCGTATATTTTATAATCCCAGATATTGGATACGGCATTATCCTGTCCGTCGACCACACCGGTTTTTAGAGCCATGTAGACTTCACTATAGGGGAGTTGCTGGGGATTAACACCCAGAGTTCGGTAATTCACTACATAGATTTCTTGTTCCGGTACTCGCATTTTCAGCCCTCGCAAATCCTCCGGAGTCTGAATTGGCCTGACATTGTTGGTGTGTGCTCTAAATCCCTGAGAGATTCCACAAGCAGGAATGTGAAAGCCGTTGGTTTGCGCCTCTTCGTTTATTTTTTTTGTAAAGTCACTATTAATTAGTTTTAGAGCTTGATCCCAATTATCAACAAGAAATGGCAACATAAAAATATAATATTTCTTGTTGGCATGGATAAATCCACCACCACGCGTCCCCTGTAAAGCACCAGTGGCAACCATATCCTGAAGTTCAAACTCTGTGCCCAATACAGCCGAAAAATAATTTTCAACCTGTATCCTTCCATCGGTACGCTTTTCAACTTCTGCTTTGAAGAAGATCATCGATTGGCTACGCGGATGTTGTTCGGGTTGTGAATTACTATATTTAAAGACATAAGTTTTTTGACCTAAGAGGATATTGATAAATAACACGATAGCAATGAGTTGAATTGATACTATTAGTTTATGTCTCTTTATCACAATAGCTAGTCCATTAAAGCGGAGTATTGACCCGCCCCTATTGATGGAACTGCCTTTAAGTTAAGGTTGTACTGTTTAATTTGCATTTAATAATTACTATTCACTATATCTCCGCCCTTATGTAACGAGTTTTTGCTTTATTTAGCTGGTTCTGTGACCAGTCAAACGAGTTTAGTTACCACTTTTTATTAAGTTAAAGAAAAGAACCTGAAAGACTTTATTCTTCTTCCGAATCCAGATTATTTACTGCTGCTTCGCTAAATGTCAAGATATTTTGAACATGAATAGAGTTAAGCATTATTATTTTTCTCTGGTTTGTTGATCCAAACTTTTTCCGGAATACCAGATATTTTCGGTACACCATTTCTAAATCTTTCAGGACATCGTTTATATACATCTATCATTGTATTCTGCCTTTGTTTAACCAGGTTGTCAGCCTCACCGTAATGCACACTGTACGGGGTGAGGTAGTTTAATCCGGAATGGTAATGATCTTCATTATACCACTTAAAAAATTCTCTACAATATTCCCTGGCATCCTGGATAGAGCCAAAACGATCCGGAAACTCCGGACGGTATTTCAGTGTTTTAAACTGACTTTCCGAATAGGGATTATCGTTGCTTACGCGTGGCCGGCTTAGTGATTTTTTCACATTCAGGTTATCCAGTAATTGATTTACAGTCAAAGAGGTCATAGGAGCTCCACGATCTGAATGAATGGTCAATTGCTCATTTATAATATTCTGCCGTTCACAACTGATCTCGATTAAGTCCTTTGCAAGCTCTGATCGCTCTGCTTGAGCAATCAGCCAGCCCACCACATATCGACTGAAAATATCTAGAATAACATAGAGATAATAAAATTGCCATTTCCGTGGTCCTTTAAGTTTGGTGATATCCCACGACCAGACTTCATTGGGACTTTCTGCCAAAAGTTCCGGTTTACTGTAATTGCTTTGCTGATGTCCTCTCCGCCGTTCTCTAACCAAATCATTTTCTTCTAAAATCCTGTACAGTGTCCGCACTGAGCAATAGTAGTTTCCTTCATCCAATTCATTATAAAATATCTCATAAGGTGTATTATCCATATACTTCTCTTTAGTCATCATAGACAGTATCTCCTGGCGGACTGAAGGTGTTATCACATGATCGGCAGTATAGAGCTTCCGAATCTTTTCGGAATCTTTTACCCGTTTACCTGTCCAGCTATAATATGTTGATCTGGATACCCCAAGAAAATAACAGCTTTGCTTTGTTTCCATTGAGGCCTTTAATATTTGTATTGATGCCATGTAAACCGTTTTTATTTCACATCGGTACTTAGTGCCGAGATATCTAAGATTTTTTTTTGTACGTCGATAACCAGTTTTGCCAGATCCAGTTCCTTTCTTAATCTTAAGTTTTCAACTTCCAGGGCATGCTTTTGTACTGATTCTATATTCGATATCAACAATCTCTTTCTCCATTCTGTGATGGCCGATGAATAAAGCCCTTCTCTCCGAAGTATCGCTCCTTTTTCTCCGCTGTGAATGGCGCTGTCATATTCCTGCAACACTTTCAATTTGTAGCCTTTTGTAAGTCGTCTTCTCCTCTTCCTTTGTTTTACTTCTGTCTTAGCTCTTAAATTCTCTTTTTCCATTTCTCTGCCTCTTCCTTTTAAGTTTAATTTAAACTCCTTTCATGTCCAAGAAAATTTAGGCACAGAGGGAAACGGGATGTCTACTATTTAATTTATATAGCAGTTTTGCTTGAATTAATTAAATTTTAGTTGAATTTTGGTTTTCTTTTGAGTATTGCCAAAGTGCTTTATCCAATGTTCTCATATCAATATTGTGCTTCAATGATAGCTTCCGACAATAAGATACGTATTTCCACCAAAATACAAATGTATACTGGGCTGGGACTTTTTCAATACCCAAAGACCATAATGCTCTAAAGTCTAAAATTGGATATAAATCATTGTGAAAAAAATGCAGAATGACTGAAGCGGACGGCCAATTCACACCATTAAGCAATGTTAAGATTTCTATTTTAGTTCTTTCTTCTTGAGTACTTAGTGCAATAGATGTGATTTCTTTGATAAACCCAATTGAATTTTTTTTAACGTGTCCAGCACTTCTTGGGGACTTCCACTTACACACTTTAAATAATTGAGATTTGGTTAAGTACCCATTATTCTTTACAATCGGTATCAATTTAATTACTTGATTATCATTGACTGGATAACCATATCTATCCGCCCAATAATGCAGTTTTTTACCTGAGAATTTGATTCTCATTTTGTTAGTTTATGATTCTCTCCATTTCCCTCATTCCTTCCCACAATCATTACAATGCCGTCGTTTAGCATTCTCCGTAACAATGCACCCCCCTTAATTTTAACTGGTGTAGTTTACAGTATACTGGGGACAATCTCAATTATTGAGCAGAAACGCTCTTCAAGCAACTGATATGAGATTTTAACGAGTTGTCTACTGAAAAACAGTCATATCATAAATCACAATCCATAAAAAATATATAGATTGCCAAAATAAATAATCCCCCTCCCACTATTTCTTTTTTCAATTCAATAACTTACGGATACCCATTCTTTTCATTTCATTACCGAAAATTAATTGCCGTTCCTCAAACAAGCCCATAAATTCACCCCCCAAACCGATGAAATTGGTCAACAACACCCTGGCAACCCTTCTTCCCCTAATCCCCAAAGTATTCGTAAAGCGATTTGCAATGCGCTATGTCGCGGGTGAAACAGTAGAGGAAGCTCTATCCGTAGTTAACCGTTTAAATGAAGCGGGATATGCAGTTACATTGGATATATTGGGAGAACACACCAAATCTCACGATAGTGCATACCAGGTAAGAGATGCCTACTTTGACCTTTATAACGCAATTCACAATAGGGGTGCGGACTGCAACATTTCTCTTAAACTGACCCATCTTGGCTTAGGGTTTGATGACGATTTAGCGGAAAATAATTTCTCTCAACTTTTGAATAAAGCAATATCACTCAATAATTTCCTGCGTATCGATATGGAGAATTCACCCTATACGGACAGGACCATAAATCTTTATAATAAATATCGAGATGAAACAGATTGCATTGGGCTCGTCATTCAGTCTTATCTCCTTAGAAGCGCCGATGATATAGATAACCTCTCGGGAAACAGATTTAACGTCAGAATCTGCAAAGGGATTTATCGGGAGCCCGAAGAAATCGCCTATCAAGCGCCTGAAGAAATTCGGCAAAACTTCATTTCGTTGGCACAGAAAGTGATTGAAAGTGGCGGATATGTTGGAATAGCTACCCATGACCTGTTCATTATCGACACACTGGAAACATGGATCCTGAACAAAAAGATTTCCGGAAATCGTTATGAATTTCAGGTTTTGTATGGGGTCCCTATGGCAGGGCGACTTGAAAAACTCCTCGATGCCGGTCACAAAGTCCGTATCTATGTTCCCGTCGGTGAGGAATGGTATCCCTATTCCATCCGTAGATTACAAGAGAACCCCCATCTTGCAGGATATATCATAAAGAACTTTTTTAGAAAAAAATAGTAACTGTTAAGGCTTAGGCTAAGGCGCCCGTCTACATTACCATTACGACGGACAGGCAGGCTAAGGAAAAGGAGATTAAATAGATGAATGAACCCGAAACAATACAGAAAATATTTAAAATGAAAACCATCGCCGTGGTGGGACTATCACCTAATCCCATGCGTCCAAGCTACAGAATAGCAGCATATTTGCAGAGTCAGGGTTATCGAATCATCCCGGTCAACCCCGGGCATGATGTTATATTGGGAGAGACTTCATATCCTTCATTAAAAGATATTCCCGAGCAGATAGATGTGGTAGATGTTTTTCGAAAACCGGAACATGTAGGTCCCATTGTAGACAACGCAATAGCAATAGGTGCAAAAGCATTGTGGTTACAAGACGGTGTGATCGACGAAACTGCCGCCAAACGAGCAGAAGCCGCAGGACTTTTGGTGGTGATGAATGACTGTATGTTGAGGCAGCACCAACGACTTTTTGTTTAATTCACCAGGCACACAATTATTCCAGGACAGAGTTTTTTTGTAAACATTCAGTGAACCCATTTCTGCCAGTAAACGGATTGTGAGGTGATGCGGATTGATATGAATAGCCCCGTGCTTTAGCTCGGGATAAGTTGGAAACCCCAACCATCGGGGTTTTCCCGTAGGGATGCCTTTAGCATAACCCCACAAGGACTACCTGCCCGTCCAGCAGGCGGGAAGTCCGGTTTTCTTTCGACAAATATTGTCCACGAGCTAAAGCACGTGGCTATTTAGGTGATAATAATAACGGGTTCACTGAATGTTTACGTTTTTATTACCATTCGCCCTACAGCGAATATCCATCAGCTGACGGATGTTATGGAAACGCTAATATGGACATGAACATTTTGAAAAGCGGACGCATTCTCCCATCGTGAAAACATCATCACACGTGAACACCTAACAGTCTTCAGCTCACCAGCACTGCCGGGCAAAGCTGCTGAAGTTTCGAATCTCCCAGGTCTCGATTGCATCCACCAAACTTGGCAATCAAACCAGAGCGGCAGCATCTACGCACAGACGCTTGTTAGCCAAGGAAGTAGTCAGTATGGTTTTTCGGTTTTCAATATGCGAATGAAGCAACTGGCACGGGACGTTCCGAAGCAAAGTTCTTGCGGTGAAGTTTAATGCGCTCAATCTCGTGAAGGGTATCTGCTGTAAAATAACTCTCACCACATTTTGGACAGCTAATCATTGGAATATTCTCTATGATCAGCAAATCTTTTCCCCTGCCATGTGCTTCAGTTACTTTACGAACTCGTGCCCCTTCTTTTCCACAAATATCACATATCAATCGTTTGTTTTTATTCTTCATGGTTCATAAACAGTTATGATTACAAGTTTATTAGTTGGACTAAGTTTTGTGATTAATTCAATCTCATCACCAGAAATTATTTTTCCTTTAATTCGATATTTCCATTCAGCGGATAATTGGTCTTTTTGACGTTCTAATATCTCGCCTGTAAGAATTCCTCTTTCAATATCGAAAATTGTAAAACTATCATCAATCATTTCCCTTCTTGCATGAACAGTCACTACATATTCACGCTTGCGAACTTTTTCTCGCATTCGAATCAGGATTCGTTTATACACTCGAATTTATGACCCTGTTGAGTTCATATATTTATTCCAGAGTTTATTAAATAACCTCTAAAGAATCCAATTCTTTCGTAGATTATTTCACTTTCAAGAGTACAACTGAACGTAATGGATAACACATCAATTATTCATTACAATGTTTTTATGGAGAACTTCCCCAACCTGGACAAGCCATGCCATAGGCATCCCTATGGGAGAACCAAAAATCCTCAAAACCCTGTTAAGAAGTCCATTGTCCATAGTCAATCCCGAAAATTCGGGACGCATCACGTTTTACGTTTCACGGATTATGGAGAAGTATTTATCATCCAGACAAAACAATTTTATACTAAAAAAAGCAAGTAATTCAGTACTTAAGGTACGGAAACTCTATTCCTGCCCCAGTCCAAGCTTTGTTCTGAGTGTCTTGAAGTAATCTCGATCCTCAAATGTAATCATATGAATATCGTAAGGTGCTCGCCGAATGTAAAGAGTAGCATCCGGAGATAGATCGTACTTTTCCTGACCATCCACCGTTAATCGTATTTTATCCGCATCGGGAAACGTGACTTTTAATTCATTCTCCGCAGGAAGAACGATGGGTCTGGCGGATAGGGTATGGGGACAAATCGGTGTAATCGTAATGAGGGATAGCCAAGGCGCTACAATTGGACCTCCGGCGGACAGGTTATAAGCCGTTGAACCCGTTGGGGTAGAGATAATAAGACCATCGCTGATATATGTCGTAATTAAGCGGTTATTCGTAAAAAGGGAACATTTGATGAGGCGAAAATTATCTCCCCTGTCCACAACCAGGTCATTAAGTACATGGACTATCCGGTTTTCCCCATCCACAACCTCGCCTTCCAGAACCATGCGCTGGAAGGTTGTGGATTCTCCTGCTAACACTTTTTCCAATCGGGGATAGAAATCATCCAATGTTACCTCGGCAAGAAATCCCAATCCCCCCAAATGGATACCTAAAATTGGGGTATTTCGGTGTGCCACATGTCGAGCAGCAGACAGGATGGTACCATCACCCCCCATGGCTAAAAGAAAATCAATCTTGGGAAATTCATCGGCTGTGTGAATAATAGAATATGTATATTGATCCTTATCTTTCCATAGCCCTTCTACTCGTGTTGTCAGGAATACTTCGTGCCCTCTTTCTTTTAACCAGTCCATCAGCCCTGGTAAAATATCCCAGAATACCTCCTTGGCTGTATTTGCCCAAATCCCTATTTTCATAACTATTCTGTCCCTACTTGTTAACCGTCACATTCCCCTTGGAATCCTTTGAAAGTGTTTTAATTTTTTCTTCAGCGTCTTCTAATTTTACTCGGCAAACTTGTACCAACTTCTTCCCCTCTTCAAAAAGAGCCAGGCTCTCCTCCAGTGAAACCGTCTCCTCTTCCAGCGATTTTACGATCTCTTCTAACCTTGACACTGCCTGCTCAAATTCTACCGTTTTCTTTTTTTTAACCATGAATCCGTCCTACTTATTTTAAAAATTTTGCATGATATCAAGAGAAATAAAAGGACTTCATTTTTTCTGTTGTAATCCCTTAGTGATGGGTGGAAAGGGAACTTTAAAAAACCCAAGAACCAATCCCGACGGTTTGGGATGGTAATCAGTAAGTTCTGTTCTCTGGTTCTTGCTCCACAGGAGTCCCTTTGGGAGAGTTTGCCTGCCTGTCGGCAGACAGGGGACTTGGTTCTTCAATTATGCCCCCGTGACTGAGGTATTGCCTTCTGTTCTATCTTGATAATACGTTTCGTTTCCGCGACCAATTCCCCATCCGCCATACACAAACCGAACTCCTTTCCTGGCGACATTTTTTTCACCGAATTGATAATCTGTCCATCCGGTAAATTATATGCAATAGAATATCCCCGATTAAGAATACTTTTGGGACTGGATGCAATTAATCGCTTGCTTAACCCCTGAAATTTTGCCAATTGGAGAGAGAGAATATAGGTAATCTGTTGAGCTATTCTGTCATTCAATTCAGTTAGACGCTTTTTCTTTTGTTCCAAAAGGATTGCAGGCTGTTGAAATCCATAACGGGTTGTGAGCCCATCTAATCTTTGCCACCAGTACTCAATCAGGTTCTTCACGGATTCCCCTATTCTTCGCTCCGTTTCCGTCAAAATAGATAACAGATCCTGTTTCGCCGGAGAGACAATTTCCGCAGCAGCAGAAGGTGTGGGCGCTCGAAAATCGGCAACAAAATCGGCAATGGTATAGTCGGTTTCATGTCCTACCGCTGAAATGATTGGGATGGTACACTCCGTAATCGCCCTGGCGACCCGCTCTTCATTGAAAGGCCACAAATCTTCCAATGAACCACCGCCTCTACCCAGGATGAGAACATCCACCTCACCCCATGCCTCAAACTCCTGAAGCGCAGATACGATGTCTTTTGCCGCACCATCCCCCTGTACCAACGTAGGTCTCAGGATAATTTCTATATGAGGAGCACGTCGGGTTAAAATATTTGTGATGTCTTGAACGGCAGCTCCCGTGCCCGATGTAATCACACCTACATAAAATGGGTAATCGGGAAGGGGCAATTTCCGATCTTCATCAAATAGACCTTCTTCCGCTAACCTCTTCTTCAAAGCCTCAAACGCAATATACAGTGTACCGATACCGGCAGGTTGCATACTTTGTACCATTATCTGGTAAGTTCCCCGAATTTCGTAGACCGTCACAGCACCCTGAACCAGTACCTTCATCCCATTTTCCGGAGTAAATCTTAAATACTGGTTGTACCCTCGAAACATGACACATCGAATTTCCGCTTTTTCATCCTTTAGGGTAAAATACATATGACCGGAACCATGGTGTATAAAATTGGAAATCTCTCCTTCTACCCAAACGGAGGGAAAAGAATCCCGCAAAACTTCCTTAATTTGGATTGTTAAAGCAGAAACGGATAGTGGTTTTGACGAAATCCCTTCTGAGTTATCAGCATCAAATAATTGGGTATACATGGGTTAAACGTCTCGGAATTTCTTCAACTTATTGTATTTATTGCCAATTTCGATTCTAACAGTGTACGTGGTGCATGGAATATTGGTAACTGGTTACTGGTAACTGGTTATTATTAGTACTACCACTCACCCCTGTATCACTACAAGCTTGTCGGGATTACTCCCTACCCCGATAACAGTTGCAAGCTCCTTATGGGGCAAGCAGGGCAGGCACTCACTGCTCACCAGTCACCAATCTACTACTCACCAATAACCATTTCCGGAGGTCTTGGCTTGCCTGCCTCTATCCAGGCAGAATACCAGAAAGAGGCAACCGTAACAGTAGCCGTTTCCATCCTCTGATTTGCGAGGTCACCGGTTTCTCTGAACAATATTTCGATATAAGACGTTCCTTCCATGGAGGCGTCTCTGTCTGCAATCTTGGCTTGCTCCTTAAGGGGAATGCTTTCCCTCGCCACTGAATCTGCGCTCAAAAGTCTTAAGTGATAACGGTAGGATTCCTTAACGATTTTAAACATCTCCTCAACTGAGTTATCGACAGTAATCAATTCTCCATTAGGATTGATTCTATCCAAAAGGTACTTGTCTACCATATCCGATTCCCACCTTTTATGAATTCCGAAATTACCGGATAATTGACCATTGTAATTCTCCACAACATGAAGGGGCATATGAATATCAGATATATAATGTCCCAGGGCTGCTGCTGTTAACGGAACCTCTTCCCACTGTCCACTTCTCATTTGATTGACAAGCATACGAAAGTAACGTTCAATTCGCCAGGGAGCTAATCCCCAACGATTTATTTTTTCCTCTCCATATTTGTTTACAAGACCAACAAAGGTTTTTGGAATATTTTCAAAGGGATAATCATCATACAGATCTGCATCAATATAGTGACCGGGCATTTCATTTGGGTATTTTTTAGGATCATCTCTCCATAGGTCAGGATCGATTGCATGGGAGGAAATATAGTCAATGTGGTGAGAAAAATAAGCTCCCAGAATACCTGGGAGCAGGTTTACCGCCTCACGGTTGATAATTTTATGGGCATTGAACCCCCATCCGAGCAACGGGTACACGATGAAGCAGATCACTTGCACCATCAATAGAAAAGAAAAGAGATTCCTTCTCATATTTATTGGACCGTGGTTACTTCTTCTTTTTCTTATGACGATTTAAACGGAGACGCTTTTTTCGTTTATGTGTGCTCATCTTCCGTCTTTTTCGTTTTTTTCCGCTTGGCATATTTTCTCTCTTACATTATGAGCGATTTATTTATTTCATCTTTCAAAATCCGTGACGGCTTGAATGTAGGTACATAGCGTTCCGGTAGATCTACGATTTCACCTGTTCCTGGGTTTCTTGCCTTCCTAGGTCCCCTTTTTTTTACCCCAAATGTGCCAAATCCCCTCAGTTCAACCCTCTCATTCCTTTTTAATGATAACTTTATGGTGGCAAATATACCTTCCATCACCGCTTCCGTTTCAATCTTTGTCAAACCAGTGGCTCTGGAAACGGTATTTATAATATCAGCCTTTGTCATGTTCTTACCCCTTCTTAATAGAAATATTAGAAATTTATTGTAAAGGAAATTAACTCTCCTGAATAAATATTACCAGTTTCTGACCGGGATAAATGTAATCACCCCGCTTAATCCCATTCCACCGCTTTATTTTACTGACCGAGGTCCCATATCTAAGAGCAATACGCCCCAAAGTGTCTCCCTTCCTCACCGTATAAAGCTCTTTTATAGGATTCGTTTTCTCTGTTAGTGATTTTGAACCCCGACTTGTCGAGGGAACGGTTAACTTTTGTCCCTGATAAATGATTGCGCCATAGCGAAGACCATTCAACTGGCGAATTCTGCGAGCTGTGGTTCCAAACCTTAAAGCAATATAGCTAAGTGTGTCACCCCTCTTAACCTTGTAAATGGTTTTTTCTTCATTTCCCGCTGTTGTCGTCAATAGAGTCGATACTTGGGTCCCGGGAACAGGAATGGTTAACTTATGCCCGATTTGTAACCGAGTATATATTTTTATTTTGTTTACGGAAACAATGTCATGAAGAGAAACATTGTATTTTCGAGCAATAAGCCAGAGATTTTCACCCTTTTTCACCCGATGGATTATATACTGAGGAGCAAATCGTTGCTCATCCGGAAGAGCTGTAAATCTCTCAAGGAAACGATCTTGCGTTTGTGGAGGAATTTTCAAAGTATATGGTTCGTCAGGCGGTGTGGCAAACTGACGAAGATCTGGGTTGTAAATTTTGAGTTCTTTTACTGAGATTCCCGCACAATTTGCCAGAACTGTCAGGTCTGCACTTCGGTCAAGGGTTACCTCATCAAATATAAACGGCTCTCCCGATGTAATATCAAAACCATATTCTTCGGGATTTCGAGCAATAATCGCAGTTGCCAAAAATGTAGACAGATGATTTTTTGTTTCCCTCGGGAGAGAATTTAATCTCCAAAAATCTCGTGTCTGATGAAGTTGAATGGCTCTATTTACTCGTCCGGATCCAGCGTTATAGGCAGCGATTGCCAGATACCAATCATCAAATTCTAAGTAAAGGTCTTTGAGATAATCAGCGGCAGCTTGTGTCGATTTTACCGGATCTCGCCTTTCGTCAACCCACCAATTTCGATTCAAACCATACTTCTTGGCTGTGGCAGATACAAATTGCCACATTCCCGCTGCATGTGCTCGGGAATATGCCTTGGGATTCAATCCACTTTCTACCATGGCATGAAAAATTAATTCTTCCGGTAACTCATTCTTTTTCAAAATATCTATTATCAGATCTCCATATACAGGATACCGTGACAGCCAGATTTCAAAATTCCTTCTCCCTTTTGTCTGGAAAAATTTAATCGCCTGATCGACACGCTTGTTTGCAATTAGAGGAATATGCCCGTCCCTGTCGTCAATTACCCTGAACTTGGATCCATTAATCTCTATTTCCAACGGCTCCAAAAAGGCCGACAATTCATCTTTCAAACTTGCAATGGCAATGGGAGTTTCCACTTGATCCATTGTCTCAAGATGGTTTTCATATACATGAAGTAGGGTTTTCTCAAATCGATCAAACTCTTCTTGATCCTCTGCCGACAACTCCCCCAACTGTTCAGCACCTTCCAGTAGATCCACAATTTTATCTATAAGATAGATCACTTCCAACGTATCACCATACTTGTCCGCAATAACTGCCTCGACAAAGTAACTTTTCGCCTCACTAAGAATTAAGGGAATTCTGTTGTACTGACCATTCGCTATTGAGTTTATTTCTCCGTGAATATTATCAACTTCTCCATTTGATGAAGCATGTTCCACTTCAATGGAGTCAATGCCTGTTGTATCAGAGGGAATAGCCCAAATCTGGGCGATGGACATAACAAAGATAAAGGTTCCCAGGGAGATAATCTCTTTTTGTAGTAATTTCATAAATATCGGGCAAAAAAGTGGGCGAAGTTACAGGCTTTCAAAAGGATCGTCAAGGTTTTTCCATACTGTTTTTATGATCCAATTCCTTGATAAATCGGGTAGTACTTGTATTGGATACAAGGGGGACTCTGACCACCCTGCCTCCCCAATGAATCACCTCCTTTGCCCCCACGATTTCTTCCAATGTGTAATCTGCCCCTTTTACCAACACATTTGGACGAACCATCAGAATTAAGTCGTAAGGTGTATTTTCATCAAAGATAGCCACATGATCGACAGGTTTAAGCGTATTAATAATCGTAACCCTGTCTTCTTCATTCATCAGGGGGCGGATTTCTCCTTTTAACCGCCGAACTGATGCATCGCTATTGACACCAATAAACAGGATGTCACCTTCGGATTTGGCTGCTTTCAACAATTCAATATGCCCCCGATGGATCAGATCAAAACAGCCATTGGTAAAAACTACTATTTTACCCTCACTTTGTAATCTTTGAGAAAGGGAGCTCATTTCCTGGATTGTTAGAATAGACATAAGATCAACGGATTGGACAAACGTCACATAACCTGGGATTGCAGTACCTTGTTTGAAGAGCGAGGAGCCCCTGTTGGACTGCAAATTTATTCAGGGTTGCTTTGTCAATATATTTTGAAAATTGTCTGTCTATTTTGCCATAAGTGTAGCCAATTTTCAGTTGTTTCCACAAATTAAAATTTTCATCGAGTCTATAATTCTTTTGCTTCAAAGCGACAGCCTCCCGAAACGGGTAGACCACATTTCCCAGCCATTCGCTACACCACCCTCTGCCGGGAAGGCATTCCCCAAACTTTACCTGAAGTGAAGAAAAACTTATCTCTGAACGCAATTCCCAAGGACGCCACCCGTTTAAAAGCGCCCTGACCAATTCCACTCCATAAGACAGCCTACGCTCGGGATAAGCCGTAGGTCGAATCCCTTTTCTTTTCCATTCCCACGGTCCTACAATTGGGCTTAAAGAAAGATCCGATGATATTCCAACCCCAGCACCTAACTTCATCTCCGTTAAATCACGCACATCTTTGGGCATTCTGTCCAATAACCCTGCTTTTTCAAAATAGGTTACATATAAAAATGGTTTATCTTTTACCTCTTTAATATTTTCCAAAGGGATTTGTCTTGCCAATTGTTCAAAAAGTTCCCCGTTCCCCTTTAATCCAAGAGCCCAGAAACACTTTCGGTAAAAAGCCCCTTGTTCACTTCCCACAGTTGTGATAACCTCCCCCATCCCATCTACTTTTATTCGCCATTTGTAATAGATTAGAGGCGCCAATTGGGTAAACAATTGTCTGGGGGTGATCTTCTTATGGAGTTTACAAACATTAGAACTTACCCCAGTTATCCCGAGTTCGGAAACCACTACCGTGGGAATCATTCTCTCAGCAGAGGTTACACCCCGAGTACGTCCGGGAACCGTGACAATATGGAGGATCACACGGTTGTAACCTCGGTTGTAATGATGTCCATGGCGGAACCAGTCCATTTCTTTTAAATGAAATTCCACATCACCTTTTAACACCTCATCCTCGTACAACAGCGTGACATTGGTTATATCGGGTCCATCATACTGATTGACATCTCCTTTATCAAGAATATAAATAACTTTGCTCTCAACTGTTCTAAGTGAAGCCCCGGGTTTTAACCGCTGCCACCATTGATAAAGCGCATTTTCAAAATAAACCGGAGCGTCTGAAATGCTCACACACTCGGAAATTATCTGATTCGGCATTTTACTGTATCGCTTGCCTGCCGTCAGGCAGGCCTGCCCGACTGAGCACATGGTCAGGCGGGAAATTTCTCCATAGGAATCCCGAATTTTCTGCACAATGTTTGTCCTCGTGTCCCGACACGTCGGGACAACTAACCGTCCCGGCACGATAGCAAATGAACATGAAACGTGATGCGCCTATCCCGTAGTCCCGAAGTAGTCGGGAGAGCGTATCGGGGTGAAACTCAAGCTCTTGTCTTTCGCTTATCGTCTATCGGCTTTTGGCTTTTTAATTTCCCCCTCCGACCCCGATTTGTCGGGGGGGTTGGGGAGACTAAGCTATGTTTTAAGCTTTGGTGAAGCCATTCATTTTTCATGGCAACGACTTTTTCACGCACAACCTGGGCAAAGGAATTAGGTTTTTCATCTTTCCACAGGGTTGTATCTATGGGATAACCTAATCTCAATTCAATTTCCCCTGAATGGACTCTCAATCCGCGTTTTACCATAATATTACGCGTTCCGCAAAAAGTCATGGGAATCACAGGCATTCCCACGTTTACAGCAAGATTGAGCCCTCCTCGCTTGAATCGATGAATTTCCCCATCCGGACTTCGAGTTCCCTCAGGGAACAAGAGCACCGATCGTGGATATTTCTTTAACGATATTTCCGCTTCTTCAAGAGATTTCATCGTTTTACGGTAATTAGTCCGGTCCACGAATATGTGTTTTGCCAATACCATCGCCCAACCCATAATTGGGACTTTCTTCAATTCTTTTTTTGCGATAGAAACAAGACAGTAGGGTAACCCTGCATAACTCAACAAAATATCGAATGCACTTTCATGATTCCCTACAAAAAAATAGTCCTGATCGGGATCTAATTTTTCCAGACCCAATACACGATATCGTATCCCTCCGACTCTCAAAAGAATCTGTGCCCATAACCGGACAATCTTCCCGATCGTTCTCCCTGAATGGTCTAATATCCCTACAAAAATTGACACTGAACCTAATAAAAAAGTCCAGAAAAAATAATTAATAAAGAAAAAAATGGTTCGAATCAAAATAGTTTCCTTTCGTGATAATTTAACATACCAATAATCATAGGGATGTCAAGTCACTCATGTTTCGCGTCTCCTAACTAATTGACTGAATCGCCTGTTTACCGTCAGATAGAGAATTTCTCTATGGGAGTCCCGAAACTTCGGGACGTAGCTATGTTCTTTACCCTTATTTTAAAACAGTTTCTCCCACATATGGTTGCAAGATCTCGGGGATCATGACAGACCCTTCATCCGTCTGGTAGGTTTCAAGAAGGGCAATCGTCAACCTCGGTGTCGCCAATGCCGACCCATTTAAGGTGTGAACGAATTCCAATTTGCCATCCTTTCTTCTGTACCGAATGTTGGCTCTCCTGGCTTGGAAAGATTCATAATTACTACAGCTCGAAACTTCTAACCAACGATTCTCACCGGGAGCCCACACTTCCAGATCGTAACATTTCGCTGCAGCGAAACTGAGTTCTCCGGTGGAAAGGGCAACTACACGATAATGAAGCCCTAGTTCCTTAAGGATCGATTCTGCATCCCTTGTTAATCGTTCCAATTCTTGGTAGGAGGTTTCCGGTTTCACAAACTTGACCAATTCCACCTTGTTGAACTGGTGGACACGCAACAAGCCCCTTGTTTCCTTCCCATATGATCCTGCCTCACGACGAAAACAGGGCGAAAAAGCCACATAATGAATAGGAAGTTCATCCTCAGATAATATTTCTCCACGATGAATATTGGTCACAGGTACCTCTGCGGTAGGGATGAGGTACAAATTATCCCGTTCCACAAAGTACATGTCTTCCTTTAATTTGGGAAGCTGACCTGTCGCCTCATTTGCTGCGGGAAGAGTCATAAATGGTGTATACACCTCCTTATATCCCCGCTGGACATGATAATCCAACATGAAATTGATAAGTCCACGTTCTAATTTGGCTCCTTTCCCTGTAAAAAGGGGAAAACCTGATCCGGAAATCTTGGCAGCCCGTTCAAAATCAAATAGGTGCAATGACGTCCCCAAGTCCAAGTGAGTTTTTATTTCAAAATCAAAAGTAGGTGCCTCACCCCGCATTCGAACTTCCACATTTGTTGATTCATCTACTCCAACAGGGACCGACTCATGAGGGATATTGGGAACCCAGATTAACAGTTCATTTAACTGATGTCTTGATTGCGTAAGGTCACTGTCACCCATTTTTATTTCTGCGGAAAGCTTTTTCATTTTCTTAATAAGCTGGTCTGCATCCTGGCTGTTCCTGTTGGCTTCAACGATCTGACTATTTGTTCGATTCTTTTCCGCTTTCTTTGCTTCCACATCATGAATTAATTGCCGGATCTTTTTGTCCAACCGTAAAATTTCATGAACGTCACCCTTCTCGCCTTTATTGGAAATAGCGGCTTGAACCACCTCAGGATTTTCACGAATGTATTTTATGGAAAGCATAAGGAATTTATAGATTTATGTTACCGTTATATTTGAGATCAAAATTACAAACCAGCGCTTCAAATGTCTATCCCTAATATATCCGGTATACCTGTTTCCCTGATTAATTCATGAGTCCATGAATTAATCACCCTCCGGGCCGACACTGACTCGTCAATGTCGGGGTTAACCCCGCCATAGGCGGCCTTCGATGAATAATTCATCAGCAAATTTTCTCCATCTCGCAATATTTTAGCACTTACACTCCTGTTAGTTTTTCTGATGAATTATTCAGGTTAACAATTAAAAAATTATGAATTAAATTCCCAATAGAATCTCAATTTTGCCATTTTGCTTGCTGATCGTTTTTCTGTCGTCAGTGGATATATCCAACCATTGATCCCAATTATCCTGATAAAAGTCAAACCCAATCTTAAAGTAGGTCGTTAATTTAATTTCTCCGCGAATACCAATAAGTAGTCGAGTTTCGGGATCACCATCATAAGTCCGAAAAAGGAATGGAATCTGCTCGTTATTGTATTGCATTTTAATAGTCTCATCATTGATTTCACCCCGTCTTGTCCTTTGACCATAAACCTGGATCCACCATCCAGGCTTAGGTGTACCTTCTATAGCTACAAACAAATTATCTGAATTGGGTCCAGCCCAATAACCGAGGTAATGACCGTGGTTCTGGAATGTATTGATCTTGCTTTTGTGCACATAGACGTAAGGGGATAAATGAACGTATTCCAGTCTGAACAACGGATCAAAATTTGGCTTAAATGGCAATTTCAAAGTTGCCCCAATTTGATAAGCAATCCAGTTATGGTTTTTCTTTTTATTGAACGTATTAGCTAAATCCCACTCATCCATGAACAGAGATCCATAAAAACGAGCTTTTTCTTTTATTACCCAGTCAATATCAGCAAACATCTGAAGATTGTCTGAGTCACTCAAATCGTGTTGGGCTGACCAGTACAACATAAAAGGAATCAGGTATACCCCTTCAATTCCTCTTGCCCCATAAACCACAGATTCTCCCAAACCAATCCTAACGGATTTGGTCGGAAAAAAGTCAAGCCGATGAGCAGCAATAAATTTTTTAACTAGGGGTAACCCCCCTTTTATTTGATACAACTCGACCGCGGAAGAATCCCGAAAAGTGGAATTAAGAGAGCCATGAAAAAAAGAAAAAATCCACTTTTTACTAATTTGATGTGTCACCTTGAAGAAAACAAAACTGGGGATTTTATCAGAGAATATTAGCTGACCAGAATAGCCTGGTCCCCAGATGGGATTGGACTTTGCAAGAGTTATATATCCTTTTGGGTATGAAAAAAGTATACCTCCATCACCGATATCGTATTCCACCCAGGTAGAATCCCCTCCCTGGTTTTTTTGATATCCCAATTCCTTCTGCCCATGAAAATCATAAGTAAGATCTGATATCGTTTCCTGACTGACAACAGAATGCTTTTCAATTCTGCTCCAGAATAGAACACTGAAACGACCGGTAGGGGGTAATTTGTAATTTGCCGCTACTGTGACCGAGGGATAAATATCCAAATACAAACCTTTTTGATTTACGTTACCTCCATTCAAATAAGTAATTCCGGATAGGCTGGGGAAAAATTTTAATCGTTGTTTCCTTAACAAGCCATCAAACTTTCTCGATTTCAATAGATCGGCAAACTGTTTTCGGGTTTTAAGCCGCCAAACATGGGATAAACGGACAGACAGAGAAGGATTAATTTCCCCATCTTGAATCGTCAGAAATTCCATTTGGTGATAATTAGACCCAGATTCCATGATCAATTCCTGCCCTGTTAACAACACAGGCAGTATCAGAAATAGTAAGATACTGAAAATATTTCTTCTCAATTTGTTGATCATGGAGAACTTCCCGTTAATTGATATAATAAAAGCAGGTAAAAAGCTATACAGGTTCAGAAAGTTTTCAAAAAGAATTTATATATAAGATGGAAACCTTTACTGACCTTTTCCGGAGAACATCACCGCAACCGTGTTAAACATGATTTTTAGATCGAGTGATATACTGATATTTTCAATATAGAAGAAATCATATTTCAGTTTCTGACGAACATCATCAATGGTCGTATCATAAGAACGTTTAATTTGAGCCCAACCGGTAATTCCCGGTCGAACTTTGTGCCTGCGGTAATAAAAAGGAAATTCTTCCATCAATTTTTGAACAAAATAGGGTCTTTCGGGGCGGGGACCTACCACACTCATCTGTCCACTTAGTACATTAAGAAATTGAGGAACTTCATCCAATCGAAATCTTCGCATAAAGTAACCCACATTCGTAATACGGGGATCGTCTTCCGCCGCCCATATGGGTCCCGTATGGGTCTCCGCATCTTTGAACATAGATCTGAATTTCACGATTTTGAATTGTTTTCCATCCATCCCAATTCTGTCCTGCCAGTAAAATATAGGTCCTCTAGAATTAATTTTTATAGCAAGGGCAAGAATGAACCAAAATGGCATCAGGGGAATGATTACAATACATGCAGAAAGAATATCAAAAAACCGCTTCAGAAATTTTTCAAAACGACTGATAATCTCCGGATTAATTTGAATCAGGGGCAATCCATGAATCTGTTCCGTTTTTGCCAGGCCACTTACTACCTCATACATATCCGGTATGATTTTCAAAGAGACAGGAGAACCATTTGCCAAGGTTATTATATCCAATAATCGATTATGATTGGGTCGTTCAAATGCAATGATGACCTCATTGATCTGGAAATTGTCTATGACTTGCTTTAATTCGTTGACTGATGCAAGAATAGGTTGTTCAAGTTGTTCGCTGCTACTCTTCTGTACAGGATCAGGGGTCACAAACCCGACGACCTTATATCCAAGATGGCGATTGGTAAGATATTCTGCTACCTTTTTCGCCCTTTCGTTTACACCCACAATAATGGTGTTCTTAGCCCCATATCCTTTCTTAAGCAGCGATTTCTGGATTTGTCTGATGACCAACCGCCCAGCGGATAATGTGACTGCAAGGGTAATCCAGTATCGAAGTAAAACAGTGGAAGAAACAATAACCGGAAGCTCAAATAACTCATTAAACAAAATCACAAACAAAATTGTACCTAAAGTAACTTTGAAAATATTTTCGATTTCTGCAAAACGGGAAAGTGTGGGGTCAACTTTATATCTATTATTGAAATAAAAAAGAGCAATCAATACTGCATTAATACCGATAAATACGCCTACCAAAGAAATCCCATTGGTTGCTACTATCTCCGGAATTAATACTTTTGAAAATGCAATCCAACCCATTACTATATCTACAGTTAATAGAATAGCGACTACTGTCCAAAATTTAAAATTCCTCTGGAAGTCTAATTTTGCCATGCTGTGTTAGGATTTTTGTGTAAAAAATACGCTGAAATAATATAAAACCGAATGTGCACCATCACATCCGGATTATCACTAAGGAAAATATTCATCTGTTAGAGGTTTTTTGTTTTACTGCTTTTTATGCAGTATCTGTTATTCGAAACTAATCCTTTAACAAATGTCGATAGGCACTCCTTAGTTTTGCGAAAATTTATTCGTGTCTCAAATGGAAGTCAAGGATTATCTTAACCAAAATTTACAATCGTATCCGAGCCTCTATTGTGACTTGTCTTCATAGCTCCTGAAGGATATTAACAATGCGAAGAGAAGCCTGTCCGTCCCAGAGGGGTGGGATTTGCCCCTGCTTTCCATATCCGGTGATAATACGTCCAACTTCCTTTTTCAGAAGCTCCATATCATTACCAACCAGAGTGTTTGTTCCCATTGTAATCGTGATTGGCCGTTCAGTATTTTCCCGAATCGTAAGACAAGGTACACCTAAATAAGTAGTTTCCACCTGAATACCACCAGAATCTGTAATTACAACTGATGCCTCACGTTGTAAAGCAAAGATATCCGGGTAGCATATTGTTTCCATCAACTTAAGTTTATTACTTGCGGATAAACCCAACCTAAAGTCAGTAATGCGTTGCCGTGTTCTTGGATGAATAGGGAAAAGAACTTGTATTGAGCCGCTCATCTTACTCAACATTTTTAAAATATTATTTAGCACTACTGGATCATCAACATTGGATGGCCTGTGTAATGTAACAAGAGCATATTTATCTGAAAGACCCTCCAGGTTATGCTTTTTAGCTTTTGGTAACAACCTGACTAACATATCAATCATCACATTGCCTACAAAATGAATTTTACTGTCTAAGATGCCTTCTCGCACAAGATTTTCGTCAGCATCCTTAGATGAAGTAAACAATAAACCAGAAATCTGGTCTGTCAGGAGTCTGTTTATTTCTTCGGGCATACTTCGATCGAATGAACGTAATCCTGCTTCTACATGACCAACAGGAATCATCAGCTTCGCACAGACCAAAGCAGTTGCAACTATCGCATTTACATCACCATAGACCAATACGATGTCAGATCTAAATTCATTGATTACTTCTTCAAAAGCGACCATTGTAGCAGCAGTTTGTCTAGCATGGGAGCTTGAACCTACCCCCAGATAGTGGTCGGGTTCATGAAGACCAAGTTCTGTGAAGAATATATCAGACATATTAATATCGTAATGTTGACCTGTATGAACCAATTTCTGTTGAAAAGATGTTTCTTCCGCGATGGCTCGCCAAACAGGGGCAACCTTCATAAAATTGGGACGGGCGACAACGATGTGAAGGAGAGTCATTGAAAATAAGTTAATTAATCCTATTAAAAATCCTGAATTTCGAGAACGACTATCCAGCTATATTTTTTTAAAAAAGGGAAAACACTAAATAACCATTTATCTACATTTTTCAAACCTGAGACTACCCATGGGAAGATTTTTTTAATTTTTAAAAAGGGAAGAGCTACCAAAGTCGTCAGATGATAATGACAAATCGTTGTTTGAGGAAAGATTTCAAGCAAAAGATCCAAGTCTTTCTTAAAAAGTGGGTGTTCATCTCGGGTTCTCAAAAAAGGGGTTAGTAATCTAAACAAATTAATAAAAAGGTTATGGCCTAATGGTTCAAAAAAGACACCTTTTCCTCCATTCTATAATACTCGTTTAATTTCTTTTAAAGATTTCTCCAAATTTAAGTGATGAAGAATCCCGGCGCCAAAAATTATGTCAAAACTGCCATCCTCAAAATCCAAATTCTCGGCATCCATAATCCTGAAATCACTTTTTAAGTTTTTTTCTATTGATCTCTTTTTAGCTTCATTAATTGCGATAGGGGAAATATCAATTCCGAATATCGTTGCTCCTTGCTCAGAGAGCATCAAGCATATATCCCCTTTCCCACATCCTAATTCAAGAATCACTTTACCATTTATATTCTGACAAAGGAGTTCATAATAATGACTCTTTGCATCCTGAGCCAATCGATAAATACCATGGATAACTTTTCGAGGATCATCAGCAACATACCTCTTTTCATGGAAGACCTTCTCTCTTTCTACCCTGTCACCAAGTGAATCTTTTGAAAATTGATATTGCACAGCTTGTATAAAATTATGTTCTAATATCCCAAGTAACTATTTTCTTACCTCTCAGCCAATCCATAATAGCCATAAATGATGCCAAATTAACCAGAAAATAATATCGTACTATAGAACTTACCATAGTCAAAGAGTAAAACAGAACCTGCAATAATAAAATGATCCTGAAATAAAATATATCAACTAAATAAACATTTGATAAAAAGAGAAGAATAAGAAGATAGGGCATAAACCAACGAATTATTTTATGAGAAATCAGAGGAATAAACAGGTTGTTCTTTTTGAATGGATTGAGCAAAGAAGTGAGATACTTCAAAGAATATAAAGTACGAAGAATAATTCTTCGTTTTCGTCGAAAGATACTAACAGGTTCAGATTCCCAAGCTACTGCTGACCCCTCATAAACAACCTTACCACCTCTTAAATATATCATTAAAGGTTCTACAAAATCACTAATAGCATCCTGCGGTAACGGTAAATAAGCTTCTCTTCTAATTGCGTAAATTCCACCATTTGCGCCCAGAAGTTGACCTCGCCTGCTTTCCATTTTTTTCAGCATTACTTCGTATCGCCAGTATAAATTCTCACCGTGACCGTTTTCATTATATTTTAATTCTCCACAGACACACATAACTCTGTTATCAGCGAAATTAACAACTAACTTTTTTAATGCATCATGTGAGTATAGAGTATTGGCATCACTAAACACCAATATTTCTCCACTGGCTATTTGAACCGCTTCATTCTGGGCAGCTGTCTTACCCATCCTCGAAAGATCTAGTACTTCTACTTCATGGTGTTCCTCCGCAAGCATAACCGTTCCATCAGTAGATCCATCGCTGGCTATAATGATCTGAAGTTTTTCTAAAGGGTGGTTAAGCGCCAATGAATTCTCTAATTTTGTTTTGATTATTTCTTCTTCGTTATGAGCAGTAATAATGAGAGAAACTGTGGGCTCAAGGTTTTTGTTCTTGGAAAAATCAATCTGCCGTGTCACTAGCAAAAGAATAGGATAACCTATATAGGTGTAAACAATTAGTCCTAATAAGATGAAAAATGCTATTTCAATAATTTGCATAATGATATTTACTGTCTCTTATTAAATTATTTTTATGATTACTGTGTGTTTTAACTTAGCTATGATATCAAACTTTTTAATTAATATGACTAATAAATAGTTTAACCCTGTAAATTTTTATAAAGATCAATATATTCCTTAGTAATCCCAGTCCATTTAAATTGCTTTAAATAATCATCAAAATAACTTTCTTTAATCTGTTTGTTTTCTATCAGTTCTTTCAATTCCATAATTGAGTCGGCAAAATCAATGGCATTGGGTTTCGATACTCTAGCAATCTTTTCTGATACCTGTTCTGGTAATGCTCCTACATCTGTTACGACTATAGGTTTGTAAAACGAATAATAAATATAGGGAATACCACTCTGTGTTGCCTCTAAATATGGAAGTACACCAATATCAGTGTTGTATACTAAATTGTATAAGTTCCTGTTACTTAAAAAAACAGGCTGAAAATTCACGAATTTATGTAATCCTTTTTCATTAATGAGAAACTTAATGCGCCTTGAGTAATTCTTACTACATACTCCTGTAATGGCTACATGTATGTCTTCTTGATATCTCTCATTAATCAATATACCAATAGAATCCAATAACAATTCAACTCCCTTATATTTTTTGATCGTTCCTAAAAATAAAATCCTAAACTTACTTCCTTGATTATCCTTGGTTATTTGCTTTTTATAAATTCTAATGTCCTGTTCGTAACAGTTGCCATGCTTAATCAATACTACTTTTTGTCTAACTTCTTTTTCAAACTGATCCCTTACAAAATTAGACAAACAAATGATTCTTTCAACAGTACAAAAAATCTTAAACTCTAATAGCCTAAGTCTCTTTTTATTGTGTTGATAATAGTTATGCTGAGTGAGTATTATTTTGATTCCAAGAAATTTATACATTCTTATGAAAATATAATCGATTACAGGAATTTTAATCCAATCATAATGAATAATATCAGGACTGTTTCTTGATACATGATATAGTAACAAGAAGTTATAAAATGGATAACCAATTATTTTTAGCATTTTTCGAAGCTTCTTATTGCTAATTCTGTTTTCATATTGAAAAAATAACTAGTGTAGATAAGAAAAAAATATTTAATGTTATGGCAGATGTTGAGTCATATCCAATTATTTTACCCAATAACGTAATATCAGTTAAAATAATTAATAACACACAGCCTGGTT
>JADFPG010000127.1 GCA_022562455.1 Fidelibacterota bacterium
AGCGAGTTCAAAGACTCATGAATGAAATGAACATTCATTCTACAGCACCCAAGCCAAATACAAGCCGTCCGGGGAAGCAGCATAAGATTTATCCATATCTTCTGAAGAACCTGAAGATAGATCGAGCTAATCAGGTATGGGCCACGGATATTACCTATATCCCAATGGCCAGAGGCTTTCTTTATCTAGTGGCTATTATGGACTGGTACAGTCGTAAAGTATTGAGCTGGCGATTATCCAACAGTATGGATACAACATTCTGTATTGAAGCATTGAATGAAGCCACTGCAAAATACGGGACACCTGAAATATTTAACACAGACCAGGGAGCTCAGTTTACCAGTGATGAGTTTACGGGTGTGTTAAAGTCAAAAGAGATAAAGATAAGCATGGATGGTAAAGGCCGCTGGGTGGACAATGTCTTTATTGAGAGATTATGGCGAAGTCTGAAATATGAAGAAGTTTATCTCAATGCTTATGACACAACAAAAGAAGCCAGAGAAGGAATTGGTGAATGGATTAGATTCTACAACCATGAAAGAACACATCAAGCTCTTGGAAGAAAAACTCCGGAACAAGTATATTTAAACAGCAGGTCAATAAAGGAATTGGCTGCTTAATGAAAAACCCCGCAGAATTTTACAACTTAAAAGTAAAAAAAACTGTCCAACCTATGGGGTCCACCTCTGAATATTGTTTTCACTCCACTACCCATGCGAGACAAAGCAATTGGAATTTCGCGAAGATCTTCAAAATAGATTTCAAAAGAATTGTCATGGAGTTGCTGAACGAAAATTCTTGAAAATTCAATATCAGGGCGTATTATTTTGTTTAACTCGGTTAGCAATTCGTTTTCAATTAGGCTTTTATCCATGTTTGACTGAAGGAGAATGCGTTGTACATAATTTGTTGCTCCAGTGCCATTTGATTGGATCACCATATTTGTATTAACAGATTCAGGTATAATATTGCGCTCAGCGGTTATTTTACAAAATTTCTTTTTCTCTAGTGGTGGCCTCTTCAACTGGTCGGCCAAAAAGCCCATGAACGGAAGGACAACTTTTTGGACTTCCTCTTCGATTATAGTATCTATTTTAACAAAAGAGTTCTTATCTACTTTGTCGATCAAATATGTAAATTTAGTATCTATGAATTTTTTAGCATACGAATAACTCGATTCCCCTGGTACGATGTTAGGATGATAATTTTGACATGCTTTGGAGATATCTTCGTCGGTTAAAGGATGTTGTATATGTACTTCAGCTCTATTACCATCTCGTCCAGTGTTTAGAAAGTTCTCATCAAAATGTGTGAGAAATCCGATCAGATCAAGTAGACTGCTTTTTCCTGAATTGTTTTTTCCAATTAATACATTGATGGGAAGTATTTGATCAAATCCACCACCCTCAGAATCAAAGCACTTATAGTTCTTGACTATTATTTTGTCATCTATTCTCATTGATTTATTTTTATAATTAAAACCACTTCTGCGTTATTTTTTATCATACTAAATTCCTTTTACTGGAACTCAAAAACCATCGTTTTTAAGACAAATCCAAATTAGCTTAAAAACCCATCTCAAAACACCAAATTCTGTCTCAAAACCAATATCAAAACATATCTCATAATCAAAGTATCACAACGTATCCTTCTACATGAGTTTTGAGATTCATGGAATAAGAAGAGTAATAAGAAATTTCAGGAGAAATTATAAAAAGAGGTTTAGTTGGATCAACGCTTCTGACTGTCACCATGATTCCGGTGGTTTATGTGGCAATCGTAAATATAAGAAATACAAAATGGATGTTAGGAAAATAAAAATAACAATTCTCTACAGTCACTCTATGAATACCGGCTGGCCGTTGATGCTCACTTTTGTGGGTGTGATGTTTGCCTGGGGTGTGGCACCCTGATAAATAACGGCTATTTGAGCCAGAGGGGTTACATTAATGCAAAACCATGCCGGTGCTTAAGTTTGTTTTAATTGTAGAATTGCCACTCTGGTAGCCCTGCTCAACCATATACAAAATGTCCATAGTGTCAGAATCCCATGATCATTCCAGGCCTAAACAAATAAGGGATGTCTTAATGAAGTATCGGAATGTTCTCTATTTAGCAAGTGATAAAACTGCCGCTTCCACAGCCTGGTCATGTTGTTCTGGGGTTAACGCTATCCCATCTGGAATACCAATATTATCTCTTAAGTTTTTTCTGACTCTGTCCCATGTGGGAGTATTGTAATGTTTATGGCAAGCGACGCACAATCCTTCCCTTTCAACTTTATCTCGTTCCTCTTTATTCAACGGCCGATCTTCAAGATGAGGCATATTCTGAACCTGCTTCCCTGAACGTGTTACCAATTGGTCCAATGCATATGGGAATTCGGGTATTTTAGGTACCTGCCATTTTGCGGTCTTGCTGCCAGGTATATCCCCATAAAACCCTTCGGATAAGTTCTGGAACATGGGCCGGTCGCCATCTAATTCTCCCACAGACCGGGAGTTGGATGTTCCGTACCCTAATGCTTTTGGATTTGTATGACAACTTTCGCAGGTTCTGGCAGGTATCGCATTTGTATGGGGCTGGACCGGCGCCATGGTTAGATTAAAAATGCCATCCGATAATTCATAGGTCTTATTTAAATTATGCATTTCTCCTTCTTCATCGATATAGGTAAAAAAGACCTGGCAGCCAGGAATCACTGGCGACACTTTCCCCTTCAGATTAATACCGAGTGTTGGATTTTCCCACCGCATAAAGCTGCGATTTTCTACGGTTACTTTACCGCGTGTTTTTACAATATTTTGTTTACCTGTATGGGGGTCATGGTTGGCACCAGTCATTACCCAATCTACGGCAAATTCTCTGCGGTCGTATTTAGTATGACAGCCATAGCATTGGGGAGCCCATGTAGAATGACAGGAATAACATTCCAATTTATCAATATGTTGACTGACAATGGACATAGCCACCTTACCTTGTTCGGTCCTCCAGTTATCTTTCTGTTTCTTATCTTTCAGTAAAGGTATATCATGTTCTTTCCCACTATAAAAACTGGTTAACATTGCTGAATTCTCACTGGTCTTTGCCAGATTCGAACGTGGATTACCGCGAGACGTGATCATGTAATCGACGGAATCTGTAGCATAAATACCACGATCACCATCCAATTCAACAGGTGTACCATAGCCCACCGGTAATTCCCAGGGATATTTATCCGGTGTCCCGTGGCAGTCCTGGCATTGGATCTCAACCTGATACAGTGTAGTTGGATATATATTACCATCGCCATGAACATCAATCGATGTGTGACAATCAATACATTGCATCCCCCGTTCAAAATGAACATCTTCACGAATCTTCATGTAATCTTTGGTATACAGAAGTTCTTGGGCATTACCTTCATCATCCCAAGGCGGCGCTTTTCCGTCGGTTTTATAATCGAATTCGAAAGCACCCACATAAGACGTACCAATTCGTTTACCCCGCGTATGGCAATGGTTGCACTGTGCGGCCGGGATTTTGATAGTGATCTCATGTTTCATCGGATGGATGGGTTTATCTTTAGGAATCGTTGGGTCGCTACCTTCATAGAGACCGTCATTTGTATATAAAACATGACAGGATGAACAGCCTCCAGCTCGCAGGTCACCCCGTTTGCGGCGACCTTCTTCCCATACATGGCACCGGCCACATTCTTTTCGATAATAATCAGAGAATGCTGCTTTTACTTCGTCATTCCATAATTCCATTCCCTGGTCAAAGGTTGGTATGGATTGGGCTCTTTCAACCGGTTTGATAAAACCTTCTGTAATTGCTTTTTCGATATAGGTTTTATATGTGCTTGTTCCAGCAGAGGGTATTAACCCATCCGGATCTGTCAAATGGTAATCTGCATAGATGTAGTTTCCTTTTGCAACGACGCCATTGGACATAAGAGTGTGTGAAGCCTTACCAAACTCTGTAGCCATCAATCCCCGCTGCATCCTATATATGTGATTGCTTCCGCTCTTTCCACTAGGATCTGTGACCGTGGATATTACTTCCATTAGGCTGCCGCCGGCCGAATGAGGCATTTCATGTGCATGCAGAGTATTCAATGCATCGCGGTTACTGTGACATTTACCACAGCCTTTTCCAGTACTAACCACCCACATACTTCCAGGGTTAGGGAATATACCATTGTGTGCATCCTTTTTTGTTATTGCGTCTGCATTTCCTTCATGGCAGACTACACAATAACGCCCCTCATGCCCGCCGCCTAACGCATAAAGATAGTCATACATTGTACTGTTAATTATTTCAATACCTTCATGACAAGACAGACATCCTTTTTCTCGAGCGATTTTTTTGCTAACGCGTTTGAATTTTCTAGAAATTGAGCTATCCCAATTATCTTCAGGCTCTGTAGCAACAATTGTTTCGGCTTCATGTCCACCCAATTGAGCCTGATATATTTCTTCCCATCGCTTTTTAATTGTTTGATCAGCCTTTTCGACTAATTCTTCTACATAATAGGCCAAGGCCCAAAGACTATCTTCAGATTCGTAAACACCGCGGAATGATGGCATAGGAGTTCCATTAATTCCGGTCACAAGTATACGATAAATATCTTCAGCCCGACTACCAGTTTTGAAAACCTTTGTTCCCTTTCTGAAATCCAGCGGAAAAATTATGTTACCCCAGCTGTCTACCAGAAATTCACTTTCGTCTTCTTCATCATCAAACCAGTCTTCTTCTTCGTCATCCACCACAGGTTCGGGAGGTTTGGTCAAGCTTTGTTTCTCAATATGGCATTTTTGACAGCCAAATGTATTAAATAATGCTTCACCTCGAATAATCAGCTGCTCTGATTTCGATGGTTTTGAAGCAAGCTCAATTGATTTCGGTTCAGTTAAGGTGAACACGCCTGTAGTGTCAAACTGTTTTATATATTGGACCAAACCCCATCGTTGTTTTTCTGACAAATGATAAAAAGAAGGCATTCCATATTCTGGAAAACCAATGGTGATCGTTCTGAATAGATCAAGGTCTTTGGGGGTCTGTCCCATCGCTGTAGTTCTAAATTTGTATTTACCACTTCTAAAATTTCGAGGTTTAGTAACCATGTGTTTGGCAATAGGCCCATTACCATTTCCGTCGGTATCATGACACATGTAACACACCTGGTCATATGTTTTTTTACCTATATCAAGAAGTTCTATTCTATCAAATTTTGGTGGATCATATACTGAATCCCAATGTTCAGAGACATCCCATAAAATATTCTTTGAATAAGGAGCAGATAATGCTTCTTGACAACTTATTATTACACTAGATATGATTAACACCGCAATGGAAACAATCATAAAAAGGATAATTTTTTTCGATTTTTTCATCTTTATTTTTTCACAAATAACAACTTCTGATGGATGCATCAAAGACAGCAACGGTTTTTGATTTTAAAGATCGGTTCAACCAGTGACCTGGCCATATTTTATACTACATGTAAAGCTAGTGTTTTTTGATTAAAAGTGCATTAAAAAACATCAAAGCTGGCAACACCTCCGTAAAGCTTGTAAAGAGTTAACGTCGAATCAATTTGATCATACCGCGCGATGATTTGTTGTGTCGCTCCATGTTATTGCTGCGGTGGCGCGTTGTGCCAGTGCCCGTGTTCGATGGACCAAACCTTTCCGGCAGGTGCGGGACCTGGCGGTAGTGGGGTGAGGGGCTTTCCACCAACTTGTGGTGACGGCTGTATCCGGGGTGTGACTTCACCAGGAGTGTCGTGCCAATGACCGTGCTCAGGCGACCAGACTTTACCGGGAGGAGCTGCGCCAGGCTGAGGTGCAAAATTCCGACGTGATGTTGAAGGATCGTCTGAAAAACTGCTAAATATAACTACCACTGCCAGGACGACAATGACCCCAAGCAGCAGGTAGAACCCCTGAGAACCCCCACCTGACTTTTGCCCGTGGCAGTTTTTAAATTTTTTCCCGCTGCCGCAGTGGCAGAGGGCGTTTCGACCAACTTTTTTCATAACCGGCTCACGCCGTTGATTTTGTGGATGACTACCTCGGAGACGTTTGCGTTGCCGTCTGAATCCAACGTAACATAGAAATCCAGGTCAAGCGTATTATCCGGGGCTTCGGTGAAATCCACACAAGCGTAGTAGCGGCCATCGTCAGTTTCATGTACAGAACTGTGGACGTAGCCGAATTTCAACTGTCGGCTTCGGTTTTCAATATCATCTTGAATATTAAAGTAATCCTCTGCGTTTGTGTTTTCTTTAATGTGAAGCGTGATCGCATCTTTAACATGTGCAGCAACATCTGCCGATTTCAATTTGATTTTTTCCTCTTGCTGCTCAGCTTGCTTCTGACAACTTAGCATGGCTATCGAAAATAATCCAACGAATACGGTTTTGATTAATAAGCGGTTCATAATTCCTCCTTTACTTAATTGGTTAACAATTTGGCGACTGTCTCCCGATCTGATGTGGGAAGTTGACAAGCGTAATTCTCGCAAATGTACGCCGTCGATTTTCCGCCAAGCATCCGTACGCTTTCGATAAAGGGAATGTAGGATGCTAAGGTTTTTTGGCCTTCGCCGCCATCGGCAAGCAAGATGATTTTGTTCGGAATAAAGCGTGCATGCACTTCTTCCAGCAGCTCTTTTGTGTGGACGTCTTGGGCCCGGCCAGCGATGATTATCTGCTTGGGCTTTGAGAGACTGAAATCGAGCGCTACTAAAAATTGCGCCAATCCTTGCGGGGTTTTCAACATCCGCCCCCCGAAATATGCCAACGATTGATCCGCCATGCTTCGCCATTCCTGATTGTCGGTCATCTGAGCAAGCCGCAGCAAATTGAGAATGGCGATAGAGTTGCCGGTCGGTTCCGCGCCATCATACGATTCCTTGGTGCGAATGAGGATGGATTTGTCCGCCCCGGAAATGTCGTAGAAGCCTCCTTGTTTTTTATCATAGAATAATTTGTTTTGTCGTTCTGTCAGGGCGATGGCGGTTTTCAGCCAGCGAATGTCCAGCGAGGCTTCATACAAATCCAGCAATCCCTGCGTAAAGAACGCAAAGTCCTCGAGGTGGGCTTCGAAGCGCGCTTCCCCGTCCCGATACCGGCGCAGGAGCTCTTTTTTCTTCACATTATACAGGCGATCTAAAATAAATTGACTCGCGCGTTCGGCGGTTGTTAAATAGTCCTCATCGCCGAGAACCTGATGCGCCCGGGCAAACGCAGAAATCATCAAGCCGTTCCACGACACCAGCACCTTATCGTCGAGGTGCGGTCTCGGACGCTCTTTTCTGACACGATAAAGTTTCTGCCTCGACCCGGATAAAATGTTGCTCACCTCTTCGACGGCGAGATTAAATTGTTTGGCGGTTTCTTCAGGCGTATGGGCGATGAAGAGGATGTTCTCTCCCACAAATTCCTGATGCGGGTCGGATTTAACGTTTCCGTTTTCCTTCACGCCATAATGATAGTTGAACACCCTGGCTTCTGGTGGCGCCAGAATCCCATCGATCTCCTGCTGTATCCAGGTAAAGAACGCGCCTTCTTCCTTTTCTTCCGGCTTGGCGGGATCGATGGCGCTTTCGGCATCTTCGGCGGAATAGAAGCCGCCCTCCGGATGGGTCATGTTGCGCTGAACGTAGGCCAAGACGTCCCGGGCAACATCGGCGTAGAACTTCGCATGGGTAATTTGATAGGCTTCGAGATAGGAAATGACTAACTGCGCCTGGTCGTAGAGCATTTTTTCGAAATGCGGAACATGCCAGCGCGCATCCGTGGCATAACGGTGAAAGCCGCCGCCGATGTGGTCGTACATGCCGCCTTTTGCCATGCGCTTGAGGGTTTCGAGGGACATGTCGAGGGCTTTCTTTTCACCGGTTCGGCTGTAATAGCGCAGCAGAAAATTAAAGGATACGGGCCGGGGGAATTTGGGCGCGCCGCCAAAACCGGCATTCGTCCGGTCATAGCTTCTCGAGTATGAATCGAATCCTCGTTGCAGGGCAACCTTACCTGCCCTGGTCGCTTTGACTTGCGGGTCCGACTGTTGCTTGAGAAGGTCTCCGATTTTTCGACTGC
>JADFPG010000022.1 GCA_022562455.1 Fidelibacterota bacterium
AAATTTGTCCCTGTCCAATATTTGTGCACAGTCCATGCACAGCGTCCTGTGGAGAGGCACGTTCATCTTCCGGTCGTGTTGACGCAACAGGATGTAAACCGGGTATTAAACCAAATGCAGAGGGTAAATCATTTGATCATGGCGAAGCTGCTATACGGAGGTGGTCTGCGGTTAATGGAGTGTATGCGGTTGCGGGTTTACGCCAAACTTAGGTTTGTTTCTCCATAAGTGACATTGTAAATTCGCCCCTATTAACAGTAGCTTCAAGACATAATGGCGACGACAGCAGATATCAGAAACGGGTTGGTGATCGAGTATAAAGGTCACCGGTTGAAAATCATAAAATTCCTTCATGTCAAACCTGGGAAGGGGGGGGCATTCGTTCGAACCAAACTTAAGAATATCGTGACGGGTCAGGTGATTGACGTGACATTTCGAGGGGGTCAAAAGATATTTCCTGTCAGAGTGGACACAAACGAAATGCAGTACCTTTATTCCGATAGCGATTCCGCTATTTTTATGAACAATGAGACTTTTGATCAGGTACCTATTCCCCTGGAGAAAATTGCAGATGAGAGCAAACTTCTGAAAGAAGGGATGAATGTTGAGGTATCCTTTGTGGGGGAGGAAGTTATTGGGATTAAACTTCCTGTATTTGTTGAATTGGAAGTCAAAGAGACCGATCCCGGGGTAAAAGGAAATACAGCATCGGGGGGTTCAAAGCCGGCAGTTCTTGAGACCGGATACACTCTTTCCGTACCCTTATTTATCAATGTGGGAGATAAATTAAAAATTGACACAAGATCGGGGGAATACTCCGAACGTGTGAGGTAATATGTGGCAGGATAAACTAAAAGAGATCATAAAGATATTAGAAGAAAGTAACGTTAATGAGATCGAGGTAAATTTCTGGGGACGGAAATTTCGTGTGTCTAAAAATCCTGGAATTGTAGGAAATCCAACTCATGTTGACTATTCCATCCCGGTGGAAGTGAAATCCACTGTTCCCGGGCAAGGAGTTGAAGTCGCTTCTGCCACTACACCGGAAGATGGAATGATTGAGGTTACATCGCCTATGGTGGGCACTTTCTACCGCGCCTCTTCTCCGGAAGTCTCTCCATTTGTGAAGGTTGGAGATCAAGTGACTGTCGGACAGCCGCTCTGTATCATTGAGGCAATGAAAATCATGAACGAAATTGAGGCTGAAGTTGCAGGTGAAATCATGAAAATTTTAACGGAAGATTCCCAACCTGTGGAATATGGTCAGCCTCTGTTTCTTGTTAAACCTGTCTGAATTTTTACCAATTTTCATTCAAGTACCCCAACATGGACAAGCTAGAACTAAAAAGAAGTCCACAGTCAATGATATCACGCATCACGTTTCAAATATTCACGTTTCATGACTCATATACCTCAATTTATAGACAAACACAAATTACGGGTAATCTTATCCATTTAACCAAAAGTTCAATCTTATTCTATGTTTAAAAAAATATTAGTCGCCAATCGAGGGGAGATAGCTCTCAGGGTGATCCGGGCATGTCATGAATTAGGTATTTCCACCGTAGCTGTCTATTCTACGGCTGATGAACTGTCACTACACGTCCGGTTTGCTGATGAAGCCGTCTGCATCGGACCACCGGACAGTCAGAGTAGTTACCTGAATATTCCCAGTATCATGAGCGCCGCAGAGATAACGGATAGCGATGCCATCCATCCCGGGTACGGGTTTTTAGCCGAAAATCCCGAATTTGCTCAGGTCTGTGAAGATAATGAGTTTACATTCATCGGACCCACAGCAGAGATTATTCAGGCAATGGGGAAAAAGGCTGAAGCAAAGAAGACCATGAAAAAAGCAGGTGTCCCCGTAATCCCAGGCAGCGATGGAATTGTAAAAGATGCTGCTACGGCAAGAAAGCTCTCAGAAACAATAGGATACCCCGTTATGTTAAAAGCATCTGCCGGGGGGGGTGGAAAAGGTATGAGGATTGTCCATAAACCGATGGAGATGGAACATGCTTTTAATATGGCAAGTACCGAATCTTTAAAAGCATTTAACAATGGTGACCTCTATCTTGAGAAATTCATGGAGAATCCCCACCATATTGAAATCCAGGTGGTGGCTGACATGTATGGCAATATTATTCAGTTGGGTGAAAGAGACTGTTCAATTCAGCGCCGTCATCAAAAATTAATCGAGGAATCTCCATCACCCGTTTTGAACGATGAGCTAAGGGAAAAAATGGGGAGGATGGCAATTTTAGGTGCGGAATATATTCAATATCGGGGAGTGGGAACCGTGGAGTTTTTACTCGGGGATGATGGGCAATTTTTTTTCATGGAAATGAATACAAGAATCCAGGTTGAACACCCGGTCACCGAGATGGTTATCGGGATAGATCTGTTAAAAATGCAGATCAATATGGCGGCAGGTGAGAAATGCCCTGATTACTTGAAATCGATAAAACTTCGTGGACATGCCATAGAATGTAGAATAAATGCAGAAGATCCCGAAAAAAACTTTATGCCCTCCCCGAAATTGATTGAAAGCTTTCATGCGCCCGGTGGAACTGGGGTACGTGTGGATACGCATGTCTATGCCGGATACCAAATTCCACCCTATTACGACAGTCTGATTATGAAGATCATAGTTCACGCAGACGATCGACCAAGCGCTATTAACAGAATGCAACGCACCCTCGAAGAGACAATTATTGAAGGACCTGAAACAACCATACCGTTCCATCAGGCAATTATGAGAGATAAAAACTTCCGGGAAGGTAATTTTAGTACGGCTTTTCTCGATACATTTGAATTTCCAGTCAGAACATAACTTCGATCCAGAGGATCTCCTTTGTTCCATAGGAACTCCCTCGGAGGAGTAAATTGATTAAAAAATGTCTCTTCCGTCAACTGACGGACCAAGAACGCAAAGAGAATATTTATGACAGAAAACGAAATTGCAAATCCGCAGGATCCTTTGAACAAGAATAGTCAATATTTTAATGTCCCGGAGTTTCTCCAACTTATTGTAATTATGGGCAGTTTCGATTCTAACAGTGTACTCGGTGCATGGAATCCGTCAGCTGACGGACTGGAATAATGGAAAAAATAACAAAAAAACTTAGTATTTGTATGGAAGAATGTCAAATGAATTTGCTAAAAACCCCATTATTATCCCGAATGGATGCCTTTGGCACAAGTTTCAAAACCAAATATTCCATCATTCCGACATTCCATCATTCCAATTATGAAGTATAGCGGAGCTAAATTCTAATTCTTGGCGTCCTTTGCGCCTTTGCGAGAAACGAGACACAGTTTACACGGAGGGATAATGAACATTCCTGAACACCTTTTTTACACGGATTCTCACGAATGGATATCGTTGGATGGAGACATTGCAACGGTGGGAATCACCGATTTTGCACAGAGTGAATTGGGTGATATTATCTTCTTGGAATTTACTGAAATCAATATGGATATTGAGTATGGAGAACCATTTGGAACGATTGAAGCGATCAAAACGGTTGCCGATCTCAGTACGCCTGTATCGGGGAAAATATTGGAAGTAAACACTACCCTGGAAGATTCACCGGAAAAAGTCAACGAAGACCCGTACGGTGAGGGTTGGCTGGTGAAAATAAAATATTCAAACCAGGAAGAAATTGAAAAGTTATTAAGTAAAGATGACTACGAGAAAATCATCGCCTGAACCCACCCATTTTGTTCCGTACACTCAAGAAATTGAGCGGGAAATGCTGGATGTCATTGGGGTTTCCACATTCGATGAACTGCTTGAAGGCATACCGAGCAATCTTAAAAATGGATCTTTTTCCCTGGATTCTTCAAAATCAGAACTTCAGGTTGCAAGAGAACTTACTAATTTGTCGAAGGAAAATCTTACGGGCGAGGAGTTGATTTCATTTGTGGGGGGAGGCGCTTATGATCATTTCATTCCTGAAGCTGTTTCGGCGCTAACTTCCAGGTCTGAGTTTGCAACTTCCTACACACCCTATCAAGCCGAAGTAAGTCAAGGAACCCTTCAGTCAATTTTTGAATTTCAGACTATGATCTGTGACATTACAGGAATGGAAGTAGCCAATGCTTCTCTCTATGATGGCGCTTCAGCCGTGGCAGAAGCCTGTCTTTTGGCAAACCGTGTCAATAATGGGTCGGTAGTTCTCCTTTCGGAAGGTCTTTTTGATAATTATATTCGTGTGACAAATACTTATTTACAAAATTCTCATATCGATGTTGAGATAATACCCGCAAAAAATGGATTTCTTGACTTTAATTGGTTAAAGGACCGGTTAAATGATAATGTTTCTGCTGTCGTTATCCAGTCCCCCAACAGGTTCGGGTTGATTGAATCCGGGCACGAAGTTGGTAAGTTGATTTCAGAATACCCCACACTTTTTGTTGTATCCGGGAATCCATTATCGTATGGGTTATTCGCTTCTCCCGGTGAGTGGGATGCCGATATTTATGCAGGAGAAGGACAAGTTTTTGGAACCCCTGTTTCTTTTGGAGGTCCGTATCTTGGATTATTTGCCGGAAAAATGAAATATGTCAGGAAAATGCCCGGAAGATTGGTTGCCTCTGCGAAGGATGTGGATGGTAAACCGGGTTTTGTCTTGGCGTTGCAGACAAGGGAGCAGCATATCCGTCGTGAAAAAGCCACCTCCAACATCTGCACCAATCAGGGATTGGTTGCTCTTGCAGCGGCTATTTATTTATCACTTATGGGAAAAGAAGGATTTAAGAAGGTGGCAAACCTCTGTTTCAATAAAGCTCACTATCTTGCCAATGAAGTCAGTAATCTTTCAGGATTTCATCTGCCATTTGGGGAAAGATTTTTTAACGAATTTGTTGTAAAATGTCCGGTGGAAGCTCAAAAGATTCTTGATGATGGATTAAAACATGGTATCCTTGCAGGAACTATCCCGAACTTTCGGGATGACCCCAATTATCTCAGAATTGCAGTAACGGAAAAAAACTTAAAGGAAGATATGGATCAATTTATTACCTTTTTGAAAGGATATTCCAGATAATGTATGTTTTTGAAAACCTATTAAAGATTAAAGAAGAAAAAGGGGCAGGATACATAGTCCTTGTGGATCCGGACCGGAAAAACGATGGGATTATCGACGAATTAGTTGCAGCCGTCCATGAAAGTGGTGCAGATGCAATACTTGTTGGAGGAAGCCTTTTCATGGATGGGAAGTACCATGAACGAGCCGCCAAAATAAAAGAACTCTCCAGTTTGCCTGTGATTTTATTTCCAGGTGCTGTAAACCAATTGGGTCCTCATTACGATGCGATTCTGTTTATGTCGGTGATTAGTGGCAGAAATCCTAATTACCTGATTGGGGAACAGGTGATCGCTGCACCTATTGTAAAGGATCTTGGGTTGGAGTCAATTGCAACAGCGTATTTGTTATTTGACGGAGGCGGGAATTCGACAGTTGAATTTATGAGTAGTACCCGACCCCTTCCCTTGAACCGGACAGATTTGGCGGTTGCTCACGGGTTGGCAGCAAAATATTTAGGCATGAAACTTCTTTATCTGGAAGCGGGAAGTGGCGCCAAAAGGACTGTCCCAAACGAAATTATTACTGCGATGAAAAGAGAAGTTGATTTGCCATTATTCGTAGGGGGTGGAATTCGATCCCCAGATGTAGCGAGGGAAAAAGTTGAAGCTGGTGCAGGTTTTATCGTGACAGGGACGGCAGTGGAAGATGTGAAAAATTTTCATTTATTAGCTGAAATTGCACAGGCGGTTCATGGTGAGTAGTTTGGAAATTTTTTTGTCTATTACTTATCTCAGTGATTCAGAAAAAACTACTTACCGACAGATATAAAGTATAACCGTAAAATAATGGAGACTTATCTTCCTGAATATCTCATGTCGCTCAGAATCGAACGAAATCTTTCCCCCCATACCCTCGAAGCTTACAAGCACGATATTTCCAGATATCTCAAATTCATTTCAGATTTCAACGTGGTTTCTACTCTGGACGATATAAAACCAATGCATGTTCGGGCGTTTATTCGCATGTTAACAGATTTACATCTGCAGTCATCCTCTATTCGAAGGAATTTTTCTGTGATCCGATCATATCACGCTTTCATTTTAGACGAAAAATATTCTACCATTGATCCATCCGAGCAGTTGGAAGCCCCCAGGCTACCCCAAAAATTACCGACCGTATTGACAGTAAACGAAATAGAAAAGATGCTGGCTGTTATTGATACATCAACATCCACCGGGATACGTGACAAAGCAATGATAGAACTGCTTTATTCTTCAGGATTGCGAGTATCTGAACTGGTAAACTTGAGACTGGTAAATTTACTTGCAAATCAGGGAGTGATAAAAGTATTGGGCAAGGGGATGAAAGAACGTCTTGTTCCCATGGGTGGGAAAGCTGCCTATTGTCTGGAAAAATATATAAATGATTCCCGCCATAAACTTGTTAAAAAAGGGAAAAGAACCGAGTTTCTTTTTCTCAACGTTCGGGGCGGTAAAATTACACGAAAAGGTGTTTGGCCTCTGGTTAAGGCGTATGCAACTAAGGCGGGTATAGAAAAAAATGTAAGTCCTCATACATTACGACACTCATTTGCTACCCATCTATTGGAAGGTGGCGCAAATTTAAGGGCTGTCCAGGAGATGTTGGGTCACGCCGATATCAGTACGACACAGATTTATACTCATTTGGATAAAAGTTATTTAAAGGAAGTTCACAAAACCTTCCATCCGAGGTGGTAATGGTTAATTTATTTATATTAATACCTCCTATTCTTGTGGCAATCACTTTTCATGAATATGCTCACGCATTTGTGGCTGCAAGATTTGGGGATCCCACAGCAAGAATGCAGGGAAGGTTGACCCTGAATCCGTTAGCCCATTTAGACCCGGTTGGGACATTGATGTTGTTTCTGGTTCATTTTGGGTGGGCGAAACCGGTGCCGGTAAATCCCGCATATTTTTCCGATCCTAAACGAGGGATGCTCTGGGTTGCTCTTGCAGGTCCCGCTTCGAACATGGCAATTGCTTTATTATCCGGGATGTTATTGACGACCATGGTTTCATCAGGATTCGGACATAGTCTGTTATCAGCAAAAATAATAAATATGGTACTGATGAGCCTCAAAATAAACCTTGCCCTTGCAGTGTTTAATCTTTTACCCATTCCTCCTTTGGATGGTTCAAAAGTTTTATGGGGATTGTTACCACCGGAATATGACCATATCACCTACAAGTTGGAACGTCATGGACCGTGGATTTTGATGGGGTTAATTTTATTTGGTATGCTGACAGGAAGGTCAATTCTTTGGGCATTTATTGGACCCTTTGTGAAATTCTTTTCCGCCATTTTTACCTTTGGACTGGTGTCGTGAAACATGAAATCAGGTTTAAGAGAATTCTTGATAGAAAAATGCCTAAAAGATCACTTGTGTGGTTTCTGATACTCTTAGGTTTGGTCATATTTATTTTTAAATATTTAAAAATGTTAGCGGAAAGATAACTAATCAGGCATAGAATCTTGCTTTGAATAGCAGGAATAGATCATGAAGAACCAATAGCCAAGAACCAAGAACCAAGAAAAAATACGAAGGGGGTTGAATTGTGATGAATAGTGAAAAGACTATGAAAAGGAAGGAGGTAATGAAAATGTACATTGTGAATGAAACAAGCCCTCTAAATTTTCAGGTATCTGAAGAACAATCGGGGTATGTTATTGACCTCTCAAAAAGGACCCTTGAGCCTTTCTTCTACAAATCTAAAATGATAGTCATTCCCCAAATACCCGTGAATTGTTCCTTGTACTATGATCTGGGTCTTGGCTCTTGGTTCTTGGTTCTTTCATTTCCGCAAGTATTCAACACAACCTGAATAGTTACGTAAAAAGATAATATGGAAAAGATTGTAGAGTGTGTCCCAAACTTTAGCGAGGGGAGGGACAAGAATATAATTGATGCCATATCGCAATCGATAGAGAGTGTTGAGGATATTGTGCTCCTGGATGTGGATCCGGGTAACGCCACGAATAGAACGGTGGTCACATTTATCGGTAGTCCTGAAGGTGTGAAGGATGCCGCCTTCCTGGCTGTTAAAACTGCCTCCGAGTTGATCGATATGCGTCATCATTCCGGGGCTCATGCGAGAATGGGGGCAACAGATGTCTGTCCCTTCGTACCAGTTCGTGGTGTATCCATGGATGATTGTGTTACAATCGCTAAGGAAGTAGGGGAGAGAATCGCTCGTGAACTCCGGATTCCTGTCTATCTTTATGAGAATGCTGCCATACGACCTGAAAGAAAAAACTTGGCTACCGTACGTAAGGGGGAATACGAAGGGTTGGAAGAAAAATTAAAAGATCCCGAGTGGGTCCCTGATTTTGGGGAAGCAGAGTTCAATTCCAAAAGTGGAGCTACTGCCGTGGGTGCTCGGGAATTTTTAATTGCCTATAATGTCAACTTGAACACTACAGACAGAAAAATAGCTCATGATATTGCTCTGGATATCCGGGAGAAAGGGAGAGCAAAACGGGATAAAGAGGGAAAAATCATTCGGGATGAAGATGGGAAAATTGTAAAAGTTCTTGGATTGTTGAAAGAGTGCAAAGCAGTCGGCTGGGTCATTGATGAATACCAGAAGGCACAAGTTTCCATAAACCTGACTAATTATCATGTAACACCTCCCCATGTTGTTTTTGAAACAATCAGAGAAGCGGCAAGAAAGAGGGGGCTCAGGGTAACGGGAAGTGAAATTGTGGGCCTCATTCCCCTTGAAGCGATGTTGATGGCAGGTCGGTATTATCTGAACAAGCAGGGAAAAACAACGGGTGTGACAGAGAAAGAATTGGTTAGAATAGCTATCGACTCTCTCGGATTGAACGATGTGTCGGAATTTGATCCAAACGAAAAAATTGTGGAAAACAGGGTGATGGAGGGGAATCCACTGGTGAGTATGTCTTTAAATAATTTTATTGATGAAGTGTCAACAGACAGTACGGCGCCAGGAGGTGGTTCGGTTGCGGCTGTGATGGGGAGTTTGGGTAGCGCTCTCATCAGTATGGTTGCTTCCCTGACTCACAGCAAAAAAGGGATGGAAACGTATAAATCGGAAATGGAAGAAATTGGAGTTAAATCCCAAGAATTAAAGGATAGGTTAGCCACACTTGTGGATGAAGATACGAGGGCTTTTGATGCAGTGATGTCTGCTTTTCGAATGAAAAAGAAAACCGGTGAAGAAAAGCTGGTACGGAATAAAGCAATTCAAGAAGCAACAAAAAATGCCACACAAGTTCCGTTGGAAGTGTGCGAATTGTGTCTGGAAACGTTGGAGCTTGCAAAAGTGGTGGCAACGAGAGGCAACCCCAATTCCGTCAGCGATGCAGGTGTTGCAGCGGAAGCAGCTTTGGCAGGTTTGAGGGGGGCAGCATTAAATGTATTAATCAATTTGCAGGGAATTGAGGATAAGTCATTTTGTGATAAGATGACTCATCGTGTCAGGGATTTGAAATCCTCCGCCACAGAATTAAGGGATGAAATGGCGGAGATAGTGGAAAAAGTGATTAAAAGTCTGTAATGGGAAATATACACGTTCTAACAAAGGATCTTAGGAATAAAATTGCTGCCGGTGAGGTCGTTGAGCGACCTGCATCGGTGGTAAAAGAATTAATTGAAAATAGCATCGATGCGGGAGCCACAGAAATATCAGTTATCATTTCAGGGGGTGGGAATGCTTCGATTCAAGTTGTTGACAACGGAGATGGACTCGACTCCGAAGATCTTAAACTTGCTTTTCACAGGCACACTACTTCAAAAATCAGCAAAACAGATGATCTGCAAAGCATAGGAACGTTGGGATTCAGGGGAGAAGCGTTAGCAAGCATAGCCTCAGTGGCAAAAGTAAGAGCAGTGTCCACGATTAATGGAGTAGAAGGAGGGAATGAGATTATCATTTCCGATGGAGTACTTTCTGACGTAACTCCTTCAGTAATTATCAGAGGAACTTCTGTAACTGTGAGTGATCTCTTCTTTTCAATTCCAGCCCGACGAAAATTCCTGAAAAGTCCCAGAATAGAGTTAAGGCATATTTTACAGACGGTTCAGAGATTTGCATTATGCTATCCTGATATTGGCTTCAAATTTCAGTCTGATAAAAAGGAAATCCTTCTTCTTCAACCGGAATCACTTTCATATAGGATTAAACATATATTTGATCCCACTTATGAGCCAAATCTCTTGCCAGTACAGTTTGAAAAAGACGTATTCCATGTATCGGGATTTGTAGGCAATCTTAACCTGGTAAGAAAGAGGAGAGGGGGGCAATATTTTTTTCTCAACAGGCGGTATATTGTGAACAATCTTTTGAATTCCGGAATTTATTCGGCGTACCAATCGCTGCTATCGCGGGGGGAATTTCCATTTTTTGTTCTCAATCTGGATATGCCTAAAGATCAGGTAGATGTGAATGTCCATCCGACAAAGATTGAAGTCCGTTTCCAGGACGAATGGCGTGTCTACCATGTATTAAAATCAGCAGTGACAAATGCTATCAGCGATATTTTAAGTACGATTCCTGATTTATCACCAAACATGAAAATGGATACCCAATCCAAGTATATTTCTACCGGTATGCCAGATTTTAGTAGTCAGCCAAGGTCAGACGCACAAACAACATTAACAACCAGAAATGTGGAGAGAGCGAAAGATTATGTGAAGCACTTTACTTCTCGTGAGGGTACTCGACAGCTTCCTGAATTGGGGAAAATATGGCAGGTACACAACAAGTATATCATTTCACAGATTAAAAGCGGATTGGTCATTATTGATCAACATGTAGCCCACGAACGGGTTCTCTTTGAACAGGCTCTCAATGCGATGGAAGGACAAACTGTCCCAAGCCAGACTCTATTATTTCCGCAGGTGTTAGAATTTTCCGCAGAGGATTTTTCTATATTAATTGATCTGCTTCCTTATATAGAAAAAATTGGATTTAGAATGAAAGAATTTGGAAAAACTACCTTATTGATTGAAGGGGTTCCATCAGAAATAGATTGGGGTAATGAAAAAAAAGTTTTGCAGGATATTATTGATTATTACCGGAATCATAACAGAGAATACTCTTCACATCAGGAAGCCATTGCCGCTTCGTTTGCCTGTCGTGCTGCTGTGAAAGCCGGTGATGAATTAACCTCAGAAGAAATGCGGACATTGATCGATCGGTTGTTTGCCACGAAACATCCCTACTATTGTCCCCACGGACGTCCTATCATCATCAATCTTTCTCTGGATGAGTTGGATCGGCGGTTTGAGCGGAGTTAGTATAATAACTTGATTGTACCTGCCCTTCATTGTTAGGATCAATTTCCAGAGCTTTCTCAAAACTACCCCAACCCATTCAACCCAATTTCCAGAATACGTTTCGGGATCCCTGAACAAGTACGGGTAACGATTACGGTATATGATATTCTAGGCAGAAAAGTAAAAACCCTTATGGACAAAAGACTGGAGCCTGGTTACCACGAAATTGTATGGAATAGTAAGGACAACCTAGGAAATAATGTCAGTTCCGGCATGTATCTCTATGCCATCCAAGCAGGGGATTTTGTCGCTGTGAAAAAGATGGTGTTGTTGCGGTGATTACCTGCCCGACGGTCAGGCGGGGAAGAAAGGCTAAGGTTTACCCTGTGAAATAAGGTTCCCTCCCCGCCTGAATGACACAGTCGGGCAGGTGGACATTTCACAGGGCAGGGGCTGAGGCTGAGGTTTTCTCCCTACTCCGCCATCGAGGTTGAAGATTAAGTATTATAAGGATTCCACCGATCAAGGTGGCTCAGTCGAATATATATTCTTAGGTGATGTCTGATAAGCTGTGTGGTTTTGTCTATTTGAGACTGGGACAAATGGTTATTGAAAAAGTACAGCTAGAAATTAGCATTGCAAAATCTATGATTATCGTTTAATGTTCTGACAGAGTAATGTCATTCAGATTATTATTACAGGAATATTATGCGAGCTGTTTTATTCACTGATGCACGAAATCATCTTAATAAGTTAATTAAGGAGACAATGGACCAGCGTGAGCCTATTTTAATTATTGGGACTAAAGGTCGTAAAGATTCTGTTTTGATTAGTAAAGAAGAATATGATAATCTTATCGAAAATCTTCATATACTGAATAATCCAAAATGGATAGAAAGTATAAGGAAAGGTATTAAAGACCTGGATTCTGGTCATGCTGAAAAACTTACATCCAGTCAAGTTTTAAGCATATAATTTGAACAATACCTTTGAAATTATATGGTCTAGCGAAGCCCTTAAACAATCAAAGAAAATCAAAAAGCAAAAGGACAGAGAAAAGACCAAAAAATATCTTATGAGAATTTCTGAGCTTTTAGAAGATATTCAAGAAGATCCATTTACAGGCAAAGGTAAACCGGAACATTTGCGCTACGTAGCTCCATCCTGCTGGTCTCGCAGAATTACACAAAGGGACCGGTTAGTGTATCGAATAGTTAAAGATGAAATTCAGGTTGTTTCTATCCTGGGACATTATAGTAGATGACTGAAATTTCTTCCGTCTTTTGGATACCGTAAGTTCCGTTTAATATCATTATTTCATAAAAGCTGGCGATTTTATCACGAAAGGTCTCTACAATGGAGGAGGAACCTTAGCCTTTGCCTTCTTGCCTCGTAGGGAGCTTGCCTGCCCCGTAGCGAAGAATGAGCGTATCGGTGTGACCGTACGGGGAACCTTCACCTGATCAGTTACAAAAATAATATGAATCTCTACGATAGATTATTTTTACTATATCAACAAAACAGTTTAATTTATTGTGGTTTCCTTAAATAACTCAGCCAATCGAAATTCTCAATTAGTACTTATCATTGTCGGTCCTACTGCCGTTGGTAAATCTTCAATTGCAGTAGAAGTGGCAACAATATTGAGTGGGGAGGTGATCAGTCTCGATTCCCGCCAAATATATAGTTATATGGGTATTGGTACTGCCCAACCTACAAAAAATGAAATGCAGGGAATACCTCACCATTTGTATGGTATTCGCAATCCAAACATACCGGTGTCTGCAGGGGAATACGCGAAGTTGGTTGAGAAAAAGATTGATGACATATTTTTAAAAGGTAAGCTCCCTATCGTTATCGGAGGCAGTGGTCTCTATTTACGGGCGCTTAAACAAGGATTATTTGAAGGAAGCACAACGGATAAAAATGTTCGTAACAGATTAAAAGAAGAACTTGAAGTAAAAGGGTCAACTGAACTTTTAAAAAGACTTCAGAAGATTGATCCAGAGTATGCAAGAATTGTCCATCCCCATAATCATAAACGGTTAATCCGGGCATTGGAGATTTATGAAATCACTGGGTTTCCTCCTACGGAGCACTTCCGGAGGCAGGAAGTTAAGAAAAGGGAATATGAATATTTTATTGTATATCTCAAGGCACATTTGGATTATTTGGCAAAACGAATTGAAACCAGAACGACTCAAATGCTACAAAATGGATGGATCGAAGAGGTTCAACAATTACGCTCAATGGGTATTAATAGAAAAGATCACTCCATGGATTCCATAGGATATCGAGAGATTATGAACTATTCTGACGAAATATTAGATTTCGAAGAAATGATAAATCTCATAAATCTCCATTCCAGACAGCTTGCCAAAAAACAGATGAAGTGGTTTAATCACGAGTCGAGTGATTTGATTTTGAATGTAACAAAAGAGTCTACCGTTAAGGATTTATCCAATGAAATTGTTAAAGCTCTCTCAAAAAGTTTTGATCATTGACAGCTAACTCATAAATTGCGCCTTGATAAAAACCTTTAAACCATCCCTGTGAGGAGGTAAGGCAAATGATTGGTACAAATGAAAAGTCCTCCTTTCACAGGAGGATTTTGTTTATCAGCATATGCCCAAAGAAATAATCACATGTTTGTTGGACAAAAACCGGATTGCCCGGTCATTAGTCCGGATTGCCCATGAAATTATCGAGCATTATCCTCAATCGGAGAATTTAGTTCTTATCGGCATCAGGACCCGCGGAGAGTTTATAGCGTACCGTCTAAAAGAACATCTAAAGAATATTACCAATGTTGATATACCTGTCGGTTTACTTGATGTGACATTTTACCGGGATGACTTCAGGGAACGGCTCATTCAGCCACAGGTGAAATCAACGGATATTCCGTTCTCTATAGATGGGTTAACAATAATCCTTGCTGATGATGTACTTTATACAGGCAGAACAATCAGAGCTGCATTAGATGAGATAATGGATTTCGGCCGTCCTGCGAGTGTCTCCGTGGCAGTGTTGATTGATCGGGGACACAGAGAGATGCCTATTCGGGCAGATTTCGTCGGAAAAAATATCCCAACTGCAGAGAATGAACATGTCCATGTCCGGTTGAAGGAAGTGGATGATGAAGATGCCGTTTATCTTGTGAGATACAGTTAGGTGATGGGCTTTCTACGTCATAAACATCTCCTTGGACTTGAAAACGTGCCCATCGAAGATATTCAGACGATTCTCGATACTGCTTTTACTTTCCGGGAAGTTTTGGATCGACCCATTAAAAAAGTTCCCACTTTACAGGGAAAAACGGTTGTAAATCTGTTTTTTGAACCCTCCACACGAACACGCATTTCTTTTGAATTGGCTGAGAAACGCCTTTCTGCTGATACCGTAAATTTTTCTGCAAGTGCAAGTAGTCTCACAAAAGGTGAGAGTTTTAAAGATACGGTTCAAAATATAGAAGCCATGAAAATAGATGGAATCGTGATGCGGCATCCCGTCCCGGGAGCTCCGATTCATCTTACGAAATATGTTGATTCAGTTATTATTAATGCAGGGGATGGAATCCATGAACATCCTACCCAGGCACTCCTTGATATGATGAGTCTGAAAGAAAAATTTGGTGAGTTAAAAGGATTGAAAATTGGTATTATTGGTGATATTACTCACAGCCGAGTTGCCAGATCGAATATTATTGGTCTCAAAAAGGTGGGAGCTGAAGTCACATTGTGTGGTCCACCAACACTTATGCCATTGGGTATTGAAGAGTTGGGTGCGCAAATAAATTATAATTTGGATGAGGTATTAAATTGGGCTGATGCAGTAAATATCCTCCGGATTCAAAGAGAACGGCAGGGGGTGAATTACTTCCCCTCTGTACGGGAATACAGGGCTCTGTTCGGCGTTACAAAAGAACGGGTTGAGAAATTGGATAAACCATTGACTATCATGCACCCGGGGCCTATGAATAGAGGAGTAGAAATTGATAGTGATGTGGCGGACAGTGAAAATGCTATTATACTTGATCAGGTTTTGAATGGTGTAGCCGTTCGGATGGCAATATTATACTTGCTGCTTGGGGATAAACCCCCGGAGGATAAAGACTAAGTTGAAAAAGCTTCTATCAAAGCGTTTACCGCCTTTATTCCACATCAAAAATGGAAATATCATCGATCCATTCAGGGATAAAGAATTTGTGGGTGATATTCTAATCAAGAATGGGAAAATAGTTGAGGTTGGTGAAAAGATTGAGGTTACGGATGAAGTCGCTGTTTGTGATGTGCAGGGATTGGTTGTGACACATGGATTTTGCGATATTCACGCTCATTTTCGAGAACCTGGACGAGAAGATAAGGAGACATTGACAACAGGGTCCCAGGCAGCACTCGCAGGTGGATTTACAACTGTGTGTGTTATGCCAAATACTGATCCTCCATTAGACAGCCCAGAATCCATCAGATTTATTTGCGAGAAAGCAACAGATCTTCCAATTAATATCCTACCCATTGGAACCATAACGAAGGGTATGAAAGGAAGAGAACTATCTGAAATGAGTGCTATGTATGAAGAGGGGGCAGTCGCCTTCTCAGACGATGGACTTCCTCTTGTAGACGGTGGTGTTCTCAGGAGAGCATTAGAATATTCCTCTCGAATGGGCGTTCCCATTATTAATCATGCAGAAGATCCTACATTAAAACTTACCGGACAAATGCACGAAGGAAGGTGGTCAACCAAATTAGGTCTTATCGGTATTCCATATGTGAGTGAATCTATCATGGTAAGTCGTGATATACAGATTGCCGGATTTACAGGAGGAAGATTGCACGTGCCCCATGTGAGTTCAGAAAAAAGTATGGAATATATTCGAAATGCAAAAGATGAAAAGTGGCTCGTGACTGCTGAGGTGACGCCCCACCACCTTTATTTTACCGATTCTGATTTGGAGGGTTACAATACTTATCTTAAAGTAGCGCCCCCTATTCGGACTGAGGAGGATCGTCAAGCATTAATAAATGGGTTGAAAGATGGCGTAATAGATTGTATTGCTACCGATCATGCGCCTCATACGGTTGAGGATAAAGAATCACCGTTTGACTGGGCTCCTAATGGAATGATCGGATTGGAAACTGCATTTGGTGCATCCTGGTATGTATTATTTGAGAATAAAATCCCTTTGCGGAAAGTGATTGAGTTGTTTACGGTAAATCCTCGAAGAATATTAGGATTTGAGCTTGATTTATTTAGATACGGGGTTGAAGCAGAATTGGTTATTCTTGATGTGGAGAAGAAATGGGTTTTTAATGAAGATCATATCTATTCAAAATCGAGGAATTCGGCGTTTATTGGAAAAGAATTATTGGGATATCCTGTTGGTGTTATTTCCACTAATCGATTTTATTCCAATGATGAAACTTTCTTCAGTAAATATATGACATAAGAAGCATTATTAGAACATGGCTACGTGCCCCCGACTCCGACTAGTCGGGGGGACGAATTTAAGAAGACGTGCCTGCCTGTCGCCTGCCTGCCGTCGGGCAGGGCAGACAGGGAGTATTGTATGATTACTTCCCATTTAGTGTATCATTATTTTATCAAACAAACATTTGTAAAATTACTTGTCTTAATTAAACATCATAGGTAAAATTACACGCTGTAATTGAATGGGAATATTATGAAAACATACTCGATAAAAGAGGCAGATATCAACAAAGAATGGTATGTGGCTGATGCTGCTAACCAAACTTTAGGAAGGTTTGCCAGTAAAATTGCACAGATACTGAAGGGTAAACATAAACCCGAATACACTCCTCACATGGATATGGGTGATTTTGTTGTAGTCGTGAATGCAGAAAAAATTAGAGTTTCCGGCAATAAGGAGATGAAGAAAATATATTTTAGTCATTCCGGTTATCCTGGTGGTACTAAGTTTTTAAAGTTACATACTGTGAGAGAGCGTCAGCCGGAAAAAATAATAAACCTCGCGGTGAAAGGTATGTTGCCAAAGAATCGATTAGGACGCGCCATGCTTCGTCATTTGAAGGTGTACAAGGGATCGGATCATCCTCATGTAGCTCAGAAACCAAAGGAATTGGAGTTTTAAGATAATGTCGGTAAAAACAAATATTGTCACGGTAGGACGTAGAAAAACATCCGTTGCACGGGTCAGATTAATTCCGGGTAAAGGAAAAATCACTGTGAATAAAAAGGATATGGAAAATTATTTTGGTAGAATTTCACACAGAAAGGAAGTACTGCAGCCGATAGAATTGGTTGAGGGTGCAGACAAACATGATATTGTTGTAAATGTACGAGGCGGTGGATTCTCCGGTCAAGCTGGAGCAATACGACATGGGATTGCCAGAGCATTTGTCTTATTAAATCCTGAAAATAAACCTATTTTGAAAAAAGAAGGCTTTTTAACCCGTGATGCAAGAATGAAAGAAAGGAAAAAGTATGGACAAAAGGGTGCACGAGGCGCTTTCCAATGGACGAAACGTTAATATGTATAAAATAAACGTTACATTTGAGGATCTTTTAAGTACGGGCGCTCATTTTGGTCATCTGACCAGGAAGTGGCAACCACAATTTAAACCCTATATTTTGATGTCTAAAAGAGGAATCCATATTATTAATCTTGAGGAGACCTTAAAAAACCTTCAAAAAGCGATTGACTTTATCACGGATATTTGTGAGAATGGTGGAGAAATCCTTTTCGTCGGCACAAAGAAGAACGCAAAAAATATAGTTCAGCAAGAAGCAGATAAATGTGGAATGTTTTATGTGGTTGAAAGGTGGTTAGGTGGAACGCTTACCAATTTTTCAACGATAAGGAAAAGTATTAAAAGGTTACAAACATTAGAGAAAGAGTCGAGTTCATTATACGAAAATGCCACTAAAAAAGAGATTTTAAGTCTTGAAAGGGAGATGATTCGGCTTCAGGATCTACATCGTGGAATTAAAGATATGAAACGATTGCCTGACGCTTTGGTTGTGGTGGATGCCAGACATGAATATATTGCTCTCTGCGAAGCTCGAAAATTGAATGTCCCAATCGTCGCAATTGTCGATACTAATACCAATCCCGAAATAGTGGATTATCCCATTCCTGCAAATGATGATTCAATCAGGGCTATAAAGTTGATCCTGGGAGAAATAGCCCGGTCAATTTGTGAGTCTAAATCTATGTCCTATAAAGAAGATGTTGATTTGCTTGTAGCTGATGAAGCTGATGAAGTTTCAACAGAGGAATCTGAAGAAATTGAAACAGATGGAGAATTGACACAAGGTGATACTCAGATTGAAGATGAAGTTAAAAAATCTGCGAACGAAGAATTAGTGGAAGTGGTCGAAAATGAGAAAGAGGAAGATCAATGAATATTGATGCAAAAAGTGTAAAGAATTTAAGAGAGAGAACCGGTGCTGGCATAATGGACTGCAAAGAAGCACTAACAGTAGCAAATGGAAATATTGATAGTGCGATAAAAGTGTTGAGAAAAAAAGGCATTGCGAAAGCTGAGAAAAAGGCAGGAAGGAAAGCCGACCAGGGAATTGTGTTATCCTATATTCATCCAGGCAGCCGAATTGGTGTATTATTGGAGGTGAATTGTGAAACGGATTTCGTAGCAAAAACTGAAACATTTATCCGAATTGTAAAAGACTTTGCTATGCAAATTGCAGCAACCAATCCTCTAACCATAAAAAGGGATGACCTAGATCCCATACTGGTCGAAAGGGAAAGAGAAATTTATAAAGCTCAGGCGGAATCCTTGGGGAAACCTCAAAATATTATTGATAAAATTGTTGATGGGAAAATAGAAAAATATTACCAGGAAGTATGTCTATTAGAACAGAATTTTATCAAGGATAATGATAAAACCATTCAAGACCTTTTAACCTCAACCATTTCTTCCGTGGGAGAAAATGTAACTATCTCCAGGTTTTCTCGCTATGAAGTGGGTGAGCTTATTTCCTCAAACGGGGAAGCCTAATCCTTAACTAACATATGCCCAAACCTGTTTTCAGGAGGATTTTACTCAAACTTAGCGGCGAAATTCTCTCAGGAAACCAGGGATACGGTGTTGATCCTGTAAAAGCGATAGAGTTGGCTAAAGAGGTGAAGAATGCCCGAGAGAAAGGTGTTGAGATAGGAATTGTTGTCGGAGGCGGCAACATTATCAGAGGTGAGATGGCAGAACATCGTGGGATGGACAGGGTATCCGCCGACTATCTTGGAATGCTCGCTACAATTATAAATGCCATTACCCTTCAGGATGCCTTGGAGAAAGAAGGGTGTGAAACGAGAACCCTATCCGCCATTGGAATTTCTCAATTGGCTGAACCTTATATCAGGAGAAGAGCGATACGCCATTTGGAAAAGGGACGGGTAATCATTATTGCGGGAGGAACAGGAAATCCCTATTTTAGTACGGATACTGCCGCAGTATTGAGGGCGACTGAAACGGAGGCGGAGGTTGTTTTAAAAGGAACAAAAGTTAATGGTGTTTATGATAAGGATCCCAAAAAATATGATGACGCCCAAAGATTTGACACATTGTCGTTTCAAAAAGTTATCGAGGATGGGTTGAGGGTCATGGATTTAACCGCTGTGACATTATGCAAAGAGAATAATCTTCCTATAATTGTATTTGATATTAATCAATCTGGGAATTTAGGAAGAATTCTCACGGGAGAGAAAATAGGCACAATTATTAGAGGATAAGGTAATGCTTAAGAGCTATTACTCAGATGTTAAGCATAGAATGAATTCTGCAATGGAACACACTCGTCATGAACTTGCTCAAATCCGAACGGGGCGGGCTTCCTCAGCATTGCTGGATAGTGTTAAAGTACCGTATTACGGTGCTCCAACCCCTCTGAAATCCCTTGCAAATATAACTGTTCCTGAGGCAAGGCTTATTGTTGTGCAACCATTTGATAAAAATTTACTGTTTGATATAGACAGAGCTATACAGGCAGCAGATTTAGGATTAAATCCAACGAATGACGGAACTCTTATCCGTGTACCCATTCCGGCATTGAATGAAGAAAGACGGATGGAATTGGTGCGATTGGTACACCATCTTGTTGAGGAAGGGCGGATAGCCATTAGGAATGTTCGTAAGGATTCGAACAACCATATTCGAGATTTGGAACGATCTCATGAGATTTCTGAGAATGAAAGTAAGTGGGCGCATGAAGAGATTCAAAAATTTACGGATGGTCATATTGATAAGCTTAATGAATTACAGAATAAAAAAGAAAAGGAAGTAAAGGAAGACTAAGTCGTTATTGATCGTTGGTATCTACCGTTAGCTCTAAAAATGAAAATCCCAGGATTTATTATCACTGGGATTTTTTTGACATTACTTGAGTTGGTTTTTATTCACATTTTGAGAATCCACAACTAAGGCATGTCACACAACCATTTTCATGTTGAATAGTACTGCCACAATCAGGACAGGTTGTCATTGTTTTTGGGTTATAATCGACGGCATTTTCTGTACTATTATCATCAGCGAGGGTAAATCTGAGTTCAGTCGATACTTTGGGTTGTGACAATTCACCTGAAAATTTTGAGCTGTTTTCCAAATAATCTTCAATAGCCTTTCCGATAGCATCAGGGGTTGAAAGAATCAATCGTCCGTTTTCCCATGTAGGATTTGGACCTGAGATTCCTTTGAGTTGTTTAATGACGTCTTGAGGATTAATCCCTGAACGTAATGCCAGCGAAATCAATCTGCTGATTGCTTCGGATTGTGCAGCTGCATGACCTCCCGCTTTGCCTATTGTTGTGAATACCTCGCACAAACCGTGCTCATCCTCGTTAATCGTAATATAGAGAGAACCTTCGCCTGTTCTAATTCTTTTGGTGATGCCTTTGGTTTGTGACGGACGAATTCTTGGTTTTAATTCTGTTCGACGTTTAGTTTCGTTAATAAGTGCTATTGATTTTCTGGAGGTAATATTAAAATTTTCAAGAGAATCAGATTTTCCTTTATTATTTTCTATGGACTTTTGATCTTCCGTAAGAAGAATTCCCTCTCGTGAACCTTCGCGGTAGACTGTAATTCCTTTTAGTCCGGTTTTGTAGGATGTCAAATATATGTCTCCTACCGTTTCTTTAGATACATCGGCAGGCAGATTAACAGTGGAACTTATGGAAGTATCTATATATTTTTGAACCATACCTTGCATTTTCACCCTAAAATACGGATCAATATTGTGTGCGGTTACAATATAGGAAGGAAGGTTTTTATCAGTACCAAACATTTTCTTTATGATAGGATGATATACTTTATATTCTTTGAATGATTTGCCAAAGTTTTTGTTATCTTTTACACGGCGATAATAGGATGTCTGAAAGATTGGTTCTATTCCTGACGTAACTCTGGAAACGATTGCACCACTACCGGTGGGGGGAATAGTCATGAGGGTAGAGTTCCGTATTCCATCCTTTTTAATTTTATCTTTGATGTTCATAGGTAACGATTTGATAAATTTACTTTTTGAATATCCTTTCCAATCAAAGTTAGGAAAAGATCCCTTCTCTTTTGCCAATTCAATCGAAGTTTCATAAGAAGTATCCCGCATTATTTTGACGATCCGCTTGGCTTCGTCTAAGGCTTTCTTACTATCATATGAAATTTTTTCTTTTACAAACATATCTCCAAGCCCTAATAAACCAATGCCAATTCTTCTATCGTTTTTGGCATTTTCTTTCTGATTGGGTAGAGCATGACGATCCATATTGTAGGTGATAACATTATCCATAAAACGCGCAGCAATTGCCACGGTTTCTTTGAAAGCATCATCCATAAATTTTCCGTCCTCATCCACAAACCGCTCGAGGTTAATAGAACCAAGGTTACAACATCCACCATCAGGGAGAGGCTGCTCTCCACATGGATTAGTCGATATGAGTGGACTGCAATATTCAGCATTGTGATAGTCCCTCATCGTATCCCAGAAAATTATTCCCGGTTCAGCACATTCGTAAGCAGCTTCGATAATTGTATCCCAAAGATTTTTTGCTTTTACAGTTCGATAGACTTTTTCATTCCACTTTAGATCGAAATCTGAGTCATCTATTACTGCATTCATGAATTCGTGAGTCAGTAATACAGAGATATTTGAATACTTCACCATATCCACATTATTGCGTTTCATGTTGATAAATGTTTCAATATCCGGGTGGTCTACTCGAATAGTTTGCATATTGGCTCCTCTGCGGCCATGCTGGGCGATGGTGTTAGTATTTTCGCTGAACAGATTCATAAAACCGGTCGGTCCACACGATTCACCACCTGTACTATCGATGGTAGAACCCGAAGGTCTTAAAATTGACAGATCGTGTCCACAGCCGCCACCAAATTTATAAGTCAATGCTTCTTCGATGATAGTATCATAGATGGCTTTGATGGAGTCTTTTCGAATAGCCATCACATAGCAGTTATTCAAGGTTGTTGTAATATCATCTCTGCCTGCTCCATGCATAATCCGACCACCGGGCACAAAACGAAAATCTTCTAAAATAGAAAAAAACTTTTGATACCAGGTATCCACATCCTCTTCAACGGATGCAATGGCTTTCGCAATTCTTTTCCACATATCATAAGGACTTTTTTCCCATGGTGCGAGGTATTTGTTTTTTAGGACATCTTTACCAAGTTCATCATCCTGATAATAATTTTCGATTGAAAATTTTTCCGGTGTTGTTTCGCCCAAAACTTCAGGCAAGTCACTGGTGGGTATAGCCTGTTTTTTATCAGGGATGATATCAATGGGTGGAAGAATTTTGTTCGATTTATCGGTGTATTCACTTGGTATATTAAATTCAAATTCAAGAAGTTCAGCCATAACTGTCTCCCACCCGTTTTAAAAATTTCGGTTGTAATGCTAAGCAGTTGTTGGTAAGTGTGCTTAAATCCCGCGAAAGGAGTGGATGAAATATAGATTCTGAGTAAAAAGTTGTCAAGTCCAATTCTGGTTATTATTAAAAAATTTTCGATAATTTAAATAATGAAGTCCAACATCTTATCTTTGACCCCCAGTAAAATATATATAAATTTTGAATATGCATAGAAACCATGCGCCCGTGATGTAATGGTAACATTCTAGCTTCCCAAGCTCGCCATACGGGTTCGATTCCCGCCGGGCGCTCAACTTTTTACGAATATTTCAACAATATTTTCATGTAACTGAATCGACCCATATTTTGGACATACATCATGCCTAAACCCATTGTTGCCATTATTGGCAGACCCAATACAGGAAAATCGACCCTCTTCAATCGGCTCCTTCAGAGAAGAGAAGCTATCATAGACAAACAGGCAGGGATAACCCGTGATAGGATATATGGTGATGTTGAATGGACTGATCGTTCATTCACGGTCATCGACACAGGGGGCTACCTTCCGGGAGAAGGGGATGAAATTGAAACAGCCGTCCGCCGTCAGGCTGAACTGGCAATTGAAGAAGCGAACCTATTATTGTTTATCGTTGATGGGCGTGAGGGTATTACCCCCATAGATTCCACATTGGCAGACATCATTCGCCAGTCGGGTAAACAAATGATACTTGTGGTAAATAAAATTGATAATAACAAACAGGAATCGATAGTGGGTGAGTTTTTTTCCATGGGGTTTGATCAGATGATTTCGGTCTCTGCCTTGTCCGGAAGAAAAATCGGTGACATGCTTGATATAATCGTGGGGGAATTAGGTGATAAATCGATTCAAACTCATGAAGAATTAGAAGGGATCAGATTTTCTATTGTCGGAATGCCAAACGTAGGAAAATCATCCATCACCAATGCACTGATTGGCAAGGAAAAATCAATCGTCACAGAAATCCCCGGTACTACGAGAGACGCTGTAGATACAGTTGTGAAATATTATGGTAAAACATTCGTTCTTATCGATACAGCAGGTCTACGAAGAAAATCCAAATTGAAAGATAGTATTGAGTTTTATAGCATTCTCAGAACATATAAAGCTATTGATAGAGCTCATATAGTTGGCGTTGTTATTGATGCTGTGAAAGGATTTGGGAAACAGGACCAACATATCATTTCCGATGTTATTAAGAAAGGCAAAGGATTAATAATATTGGTTAATAAATGGGACCTGATTGATACAACAACCCATACACAAGAGGAGGTGAAAAAGACTATTAAACGATCATTTACAGCTTTGGAACACTATCCCATTCTTTTTATCTCGGCAAAAACAAAGAAAAGGATTTCAAAACTTCTTCCTGAGTGTCAAGAAGTTTATGATCGTTGGAATCAAAAAATACAGACTCGAAAACTTAACGTGGTTCTTCAAGAAATGGTAAAACAGGTTCAACCTCCAGCAGTGAGGGGGAAGAAAATTAAAATTAAATTTGTCACACAGGTTAGCCAAGCTCCCCCTCGAATTCGGTTTTTCTCTAATTTTCCTGAATTAATCCCCGTATCCTATCGAAATTTTATGGAAAATCAGTTACGTTCAGTATTCGATCTGGATGGTGTGCCAATCAAGTTTTCTTTTAGAAAATCGTAGAGTTAGTCTGAAATTGGCTTTGCTGATAACACCTGCCAAACTATCAGAGTCTATCTACAAAGAAAAGGGATCAAAATTTCTCGGATTCCTGATTCCAATTGCTTCGGAAAAGGATTTTCGTTCGGAATTGAAGGTTTTAACCAGAAAATATCATGACACTACCCACATCTGCTATGCCTATCGATTATTGCCTTTTTCCATTGGCGGAAGTATTATTGAAAGAAAATCTGATGGTGGAGAGCCATCAGGTACGGCGGGTGATCCCATTCTGAGACAATTACAGGAGAGCCAAATTGTCAATGGAGCTCTTGTGATTATCAGGTATTTTGGTGGTACGAAGTTAGGAAAGGGGGGACTTGCCAGGGCGTTTAGGACATGCGCTTCTGAGGCTATCAATAGTAGTGAATTGGTTATGGTAGTTCACACGGTCTCTTTCATGATCGAATGCAATCAAAATTTGACCGGACAGTTGGAAAATTTGATCTACAATTATGGAGGGAGGATTGTTTCCCGGAAGTTTGATAATGTGTCGGAAAAGGTTGGTTGTAAAATAGAAATTTCTAAGGATGAATACGAAAAGATTAGGAAAGCTATTAAAACCAAATTTTCCGGAGGAATTTATTTTTTATTTAGTAATTCCGTTTGAATTTTCTTCGAATTGTGGCTAAATTATGATGATCGCGGGGTGGAGCAGTTTGGTAGCTCGTTGGGCTCATAACCCAAAGGTCGCTGGTTCAAATCCAGCCCCCGCTACTGACGATGAACCCTGATTTCTTGACGAGAGATCGGGGTTTTGTGCATTACTGTGTGGTTATTTTGGTTACGTTTTCCAGTTTGCTAATTGGGAAGACTGAATTTCTTCGTGTAATCGGGTAGCCGATTAACAAACTCCGAAGCCAGATCAAAGTTAGGATGCGTGTAAATCTTAGTAGTCTCACTTGAAGTGTGAGTCAGTAAGATTTGCCTAACTTCAATCGAAAGACCCATATCCCTGAGTTTATTGTTGAATGTAACCCGAAAACTGTGAAGCGTAGCTTTTGGTTTTTTATTTGCTCCTTATAATGCCTGAAGATATTTCCTTGGTTTTGCAAGATTGTAATCTCTTTTTCTTTCATCTCCCGATTCCTCATGAGTTAGTAATTCCTTGATTATCTCTCTACTGGCAATCCCGTCAAGGGAAACAGGATGCCTTAAAAATTTAGGCTGTTATCTAAACATGTCCGAATGCGATCCGGTTCTCATAAGTCTAACGCTCTGCTCATCTTCTCTCCATATAAGCAACCAATCAGGTGCGATATGGCACTCCCTGTATCCAGACCATTTTCCCTTTAGCTTATGCAAACGGTGTTTTGGGGGAAATCTTTCACCACTTACAAGAAGATGGATAATCTTATCAATCTCTGATAACTTCCTGCCTTGCTTTACAAGACGCTTTATGTCCTTTTTATAGGCATTTGAGATGTACAGTTCCTTCATTCTTCAACCGAAACACCAATCTTCTCCCACATATCCTCAACGCTGTCACACTTGGTCAGATTGCGGTTGTGTTCAATGTCCTCCATAGCCTGAATTGTTTCCTCATTGGGGATTCTCATATCAAACGGGATGCCATGCTCCATAATGATTCTGCGCAAGAATATGTTAATAGCTTCTGATGTATTCATTCCAATAGTCTTAAGTATCACTGAGGCTTTATTCTTTATCTCAGGATCAACTCTTACATTCAGTTGTGTAGTTCTCATATCTTTTTCCTTTCATAATTGTATAGCTAATGTATTCATTACCAGTATCAATGCCAATGACGTTTGTGGTGATGTTTGTGGGGAGTGTCTGCAGGATCCTTTGGAAAAAAATAATATATTGGCATCTTCCCATACTGTGTCATTTTTGTGCCATTCCCCTATGAGAAAAGGTTGAGCAGACTAAAAACAAAAAACTGTTGAGAAATTGTCTGTTAGGGTCTATTAAAAGACCTATGTCCCTTAAGGTATTGTTGAATGATACCCTGAAACTGTGAAGTGTCGCTTTTGGATTTTTATTTGCTCCTTATAACACCTGAAGGTATTTTCTTGGTTTTGCAAGATTGTTATTGAGTCTTTTCTCAGAATCCATATAGAGCTCTGGGAATATTGGCTCATCTTTAGGTCAACAACTTGGTAGTTTATTTAGTAGAATATTTGCTGTTGGAAACTTATGAATCCATTAGGATTTATGGATTGCAATCAATCTAAAAAGAATTTGTGTACCTTATGATGAGACGGTTACAGCATTATTAGACTATGAAAAGAAAAATCGACCCACAGCCAATAAAAGAGTTATCACATCAAAGGAAGTAATAGAGCAATCTGGATGAATATAAAAATAACTAAACAAGATATGACAGTAATGGAAGGGTAATTTAATCTTTCAGTAATGTAAAATATTCTATATTTGCAAAAAGGTGATGGAATTGGATACCACTGATTTTCATCCATATTTATAGAAATAAAAAGCGTGAATAAAAGTTTGTATTAGTTCAATTATACTCTTAACTTTGAAGCAGTAGTCTTATGTAATGTAGTGGATTTAGGAATCTCAGCAATTTATATATTGTAAGTAGTATCAACCTTCATACCCCCTTCAGAACTTTAGACATAATTTAGGAATAAAATAATAGGAGTAATACAAAATGTCTCAGCGTGAAACTGGTACAGTTAAGTGGTTTAATGATAAAAAAGGATTTGGATTCATAAATCGTGAAGAAGGAACTGATCTTTTTGTTCATCAAACCTCAATAGAAGGAAATGGCTTTCGCACTCTGAAAGAAAATGACAAGGTTGAGTTTGAGGTTGTCTCTACTCAAAAAGGTCAAGCAGCTGCAAAAGTAAAGGTTGTTTAACACCAATCCATTTCGTAAGGGTTTTGTTTAATTACGATAAATAGTCAGTTAAATAAAGCTCAGCTTACAAAAAGGGCAGCCAATTGGTTGCCCTTTTTATTACTATCATCTGTCCAAAATAATTGATAAAGAAACACAGAATAGTCTCGATGTTGACCCAATTTATCTCCCGACTATATTGGATTGATCCTACATGAATAAGGGTCACTGACGGAGTATTGTTTAGTCACAACTTTACCGTGCCCATTTCAAAACGTTTTTGGCAAAAATGAAAAAGTATTGATGTGCCTTTTTGATTATTTCATTTATTGATAAAATCAGTTAAATTTTCTGACGTGAAATCATATAATGTACCTCGGAGTATATGCTACAAAGTAGTAATCTGCGTCATTACGCTCAATGCGGGTTTGTACCCGATTAGTCTAACTTCAGCGCCTTTATTCGGAATATCTGAAAAATCCTACGGACTTACTTTAGGTACTGCAGACCATGGTTTTTCTATCGGTGGATTTTATGAATTGCAGGTGAGCAGGAAATTTCAAGCCAATTTTCAGGTATCTTTATTTGATGTAGCCGGCGAATCGGAATTTCCTGTATATGATTACTACACAGGCATCACCTATAAAGTTGGGGCAAAAAATCTTCTTTTGGTACCCCTTTTTGGTGGAGTAAAGTATCACCCATTCGTCGATCAAATCGCCAACAATTTCAGTCCTCTCATTATGGCAGGATTGGGTCCCATTATTATTTTAGATACACCGGAGGTGGGGAAATTTTTTGAAAGATGGAATAATGTAAGTACGTCAGTTTCTTTTGGCGGATTTCTGTACGGAGGTGTGGAAATTTACCTTTCGTCTAATTCCACCGCAGCAGTTACCATGGGTTATAACATTTTCGAAATGGGTAAAACTGTCGATGGTGAAACTAATTACAATGGTCTGATATTTAAATTTATGTTTGGAAAAAGGTTAAAATAGTCTTGACCGGTCGGCGCCATTTCCTTATTGCTCCCAAAGCCATTGTAGGCAATCGATTCAAATTAAATGGTAGTGAGGGGCATCATTTAAGCAGGGTAACAAGAATCAAAACCGGGGAAACGGTTTACCTTCTGGATATGCTGGGGTGTGCGTACATCGGTAAAATTGACGGGATTCAAAAAGATCACGTGGAAGGTGTCATCCTTCAGACCGTCCCTAACTATGGCAAATCAAAAGTCAATATTCATCTGGGGGTCGGGATTTTAAAAGGTTCTAAAATGGACACGGTGGTGGAAAAGGGGACAGAGTTAGGTGCGCACTCATTTACTCCTCTCCGTATGCGACATAATGTAAAACAGACAATTAATCTTGAGAGGTTAAAGCGCATTTCAAAAAGTGCAATCAAACAGTGTGGCAGAGGATTATTGCCCGTGATCAGTTCCCCTGTGGATTTTCAATCCTGGTGTGATTCGGTTGATGTGCAAAAAGCGGCAGTTGCAGTCAATGGAAAGGATAACGTACCGATTTATCAATGGTTGAGGGAACTGATACCAGGTGTCACTGACCTCTGGCTTGCTGTGGGACCAGAAGGTGGATTCCATTCTGAGGAGATTATAGCGATTAAAAAACATGGGATTCCTCTTGTTTCACTGGGTCCAAGAAGATTGAGATCAGAGACGGCGGTCATGGCATTACTGGCGATATGTGATAATTTCTTTGAAGGGATAAGGAACTAATGTCTGACTGCATTTTCTGCAAGATCGTTTCCGGAGAAATTCCAAGTGATATCGTATATGAATCCGATTCGGTTGTGGCTTTGAACGATCTCAATCATAAGGCTCCCTTTCACATATTAATTGTTCTCAGGTAACATATGCCAACCTTAAATGACTTGA
>JADFPG010000128.1 GCA_022562455.1 Fidelibacterota bacterium
CTCGTCGTATCCCGCCACTATAGCCCCATCGATGATCCCCTCTTCCAAAGCATAAAGGAGAAGAGCCGTGACCGTACCGCCAGCTACTCCGGCATGGTGAACCCTCTCATCTTTTGAATGGGTAACTAAATGATCTTTGTATTGTCCGAAAAGGTTTTCGTCCTCTCTACGTTTTCTCCCAAATATCATTTCCTCCAACTCCGTTTTTGGAATGAAAGCACCCGGACAGGCGTTATTGCAAAGAGTGCAGGTTTTTATACATTCGCCCCTCATTTCGGGGTCCACACATCCTATTTTTAACTTAACATTATTTAGAGGACACACGGACACACATGCGCCACACCCTGAACAAAGCCCCCGATCAATCACATCCTGTTTTAACTGTTCCCAACTCATAGAAATTCTCCTTTGATTTAAGCCGACATTCCCCAAATCAACTTGAGATTAGAATTCACTCCATTTCTTATGTTTTTTATGGATGGCTAACAGGATCAATATCTGTAATATTTTGACTCATATCACCCCTTTCCCGCCCTGTCTGACTGGACGTCAATTTGGGCAGGATAGCCTGGAAATTATTCCGTATATTCTGATTCATCACCTGCTGGATTCAAGATACAAGATGGTCCCGTTACTGTATTTCTGTTAATCAACCATCAATAGTTTGAGGGGTTCTATCTACCTGTTAACCAATCGCCCGTTCTACTGCAATGTTTATTGCCCTTTTTACCATCACAGAACAGAGGTGGACTCTATAGTTGGCGGATGCGGCAAGATCGCTCAATAATTCCTGACCCTCTGCTGCGTGTTGGCAGGCAGCTTCTATATCATCTGTGCTCAAATCCGATCCAAGAAGCACTTCTTCCGTCACTGAGGCTCGAAATGCATGATCTGCCGCTCCCGTGATACCGATTCGGCAAGCCGTGCATTTTCCGTCGGTCAAGGTAATCACAACACCAACGCCCACAACTGCATACCGGGAAGCAGGATTGGGGAATTTGATATATGCTGATCCAGTCCCTTCCCCTAACACAGGAATTTGAATTTCGGTGATGATTTCTCCTTCCGTCAAGGCTGTTTCAAACAGTGCTGTAAAGAAATCATCGATGGCAATTGATCGGCTTCCCGAATCACTTTTAGCCACGACGGTCGCATTGAGAGACAACAAAACTCCAGGATAATCGGAAGCAGGATCGGCATGGGCGATATTTCCGCCAATCGTTCCCTTGTTCCGAACCTGTGGATCACCAATCACTCCTGCCGCTTCACCCAAGCTTCTACAGTATGTCATCACATCACCGGAACGAGCGACAGTAGCATGATTCGTTAAAGCGCCCACAACCAGAATATCTCCATCTTTTGTAATTTGGTTCAGATCAGAGATTTTTGAAATGTCAATGACCGTATCGGGTTCAGATAGGCGCAGTTTCATGGCAGGGATCAGGGTATGACCGCCGGCTAACAATGCACCGTTTTCTCCCGCCTCTGATAATAAGGAGAACGCTTCTTCCAGTGAATCTGCAACTTTGTAATCAAAACTGTAAGGTATCATGTCATCTCCTCCTATTAATTTCCATTTTGATGCATTGCCTTCCAGACTCTTTCGGGAGTCATTGGCATTCGAATATCTTTTACCCCCATGGGAGATAGGGCATCGATGACTGCATTAACGACAGCAGGTGTAGAGGCAATGGTTCCTGTTTCTCCCGCTCCTTTCACTCCAAGTGGATTATGCGGGCACGGCGTCACTGTTCGATCAACCTCAAACATGGGAAAGTCGTCCGCCCTGGGCATGGTATAGTCCAACATGGAGCCGGTGAGCAACTGTCCTGCTTCATCATAAACGGCTCCCTCTAACAGGGCTTGACCAATTCCCTGGGCCAAACCGCCATGAACCTGACCGTCCACAATCATGGGGTTGATCACGTTCCCTACATCGTCTACTGCGATGTAACGTTTCAATTCAACCTTTCCGGTTTCTTTATCTATTTCTACCACAGCGATATGAGCGCCGAAGGGGAATGTGAAGTTAGCAGGATCGTAAAAGCTGGAAAATTCTAACCCCGGTTCCTCTCCGTCGGGATAATTATGGGGGACGTAAGCTGTAAGAGAGACATCACCAAAACCTACGGATTTGTCTGTTCCTTTTACTGTCCACTTTCCATCGGCAAACTCGAGGTCGTCTACAGAACATTCCAGGAGGTGAGCGGCAATCCTGCCGCCTTTGGCTTTAATTTTCTCGATGCTTAGCATGATGGCGCTGCCACCCACTGCAAGACTTCTGGAACCGTACGTGCCCATTCCGAAGGGGACTGAAGCGGTATCTCCGTGAACGACTTTTACATCCTCAAGGGGAATACCGAAATTATCAGCAACGATTTGAGCAAAGGTGGTTTCGTGTCCTTGTCCATGTGAGTGGGATCCGGTAAAGACTGTCACCTTACCTGTGGGCTCTACTCGTACGTTTGCTGCTTCATAGAGTCCGGCTCTGGCTCCCAAAGCGCCTACCAGTGCCGATGGTGCAATACCACATGCCTCAACATATGTGGAAAATCCAATCCCCATGATCCGACCCTCTTCACGAGCTTTTTTCTGTTCTTCCCGCAGTCCTTTGTAATCAGCGAGCTCCAGCGCCTTATTCAGGACACCTTCGTAATTGCCGCTATCGTATTGAAGAGCAACTTGTGTCTGATATCCAGGTTGCTCCACACCGTCAAAGGGTGGAATGAAGTTTTTTCTCCGGAGTTCTGCGGGATCCATATTCATTTCCCGGGCTGCGGTATCCATAAGTCTCTCAATCAAAAAGGCTGCTTCAGGACGTCCCGCCCCCCGGTAAGCATCCACTACATTGGTATGGGTGAACGCTGCCGTCAAATCGATATGAATGGCGGGAGTGGTGTAAAGTCCTTGTAACAGCGTACCGTGGAGGTAAGTGGGAACTGCCGGAGCAAATGTGGAGAGGTAAGCGCCCATGTTTGCTTTGGTATTAATACGAAGTCCTAAGAGCATACCTTCCTCGTCAAATGCCATTTCTGCTTTTGTCACGTGGTCTCTGCCGTGGCAATCGGTCATAAAGCTTTCATTCCGCTCGGCTGTCCATTTCACTGGGCGATTTATCTGTTTTGAACACCAGATTACCAGAACTTCTTCCGTGTAGTGGTGTATTTTACTTCCGAATCCACCCCCTACATCAGGAGAAACGACCCGTACTTTGTGCTCGGGAATCCCCAGAACAAATGCGCACATCAAAAGCCGGATTAAGTGAGGATTCTGGGAAGAGGTATAGAGTGTATATTCTTCGGTAGCTTCGTTATAAAGCCCGATGGCGCTGCGGGGTTCTATCGCATTGGGGATGAGTCTCTGATTCACAAACTCCAGGGTTGTGATATGATGGGCATTTTCAAAGGCTTCGTCCGTTGCCACTTTATCCCCTAATTCCCAATCGAATGAGGTGTTGTTGGGGATATCATCATGTACAAGGGGAGCGCCCTCTTTGATGGCTTCTGCCGGGTTTGTAACCGCATCTAAAACCTCATATTCCACCTCTACAAGTTCAGAGGCATCTTTGGCAATATACCGGTCTTCGGCAATTACGATTGCCACGCCATCTCCCACATGACGAGCTTTATCCGCAACCAGGATAGGATGGGGAGGTTCCCTCATGGTATCGCCGTTTTTGAAGTCCACCTGCCAGCCACAAGGGACGCCACCAATTCCGGCATCAGCAAAATCTTTGCCGGTAAATACAGCAACCACACCGGCATGAGCTTCTGCCTTTGAGGTGTCAACCTTAACAATTTTAGCATGTGCGTATGGACTTCTGACTATTTGAGCATAGGTCATTCCGGGGATTTTTATATCGTCTACATAATTCCCTTTGCCAGTGATGAACCGCTTATCTTCAACTCTTTTTACTGATTGTCCGATTAGATTTCCCATGGCGACCTCCTATGCTTGCTTCGAGGCTGCATATTGTACAGCTTTTACGATGTTATGATATCCCGTACAACGGCAGTAATTGCCTTCGAGACCGTGTCTTATTTCAGCTTCAGTAGGGTTTGGATTTTGATTCAATAATTCTACGGAAGTCATGATCATTCCGGGTGTACAAAAGCCGCATTGGAGTCCATGCTCTTCATGAAAGCCTTCCTGAAGAGGGTGTAGTTCTCCATTACTTGCCATACCTTCGATAGTCGTAATCTGTGCTCCTTCAGCCTGCACGGCGAATACGGTACAGGATTTGATTGCCGCTCCGTCCATAAGAATTGTGCATGCCCCGCATTGGGTAGTATCACAGCCTATATGAGTCCCGGTGAGTCCGAGGTGATCTCTTATGAAATGGACCAGGAGTACTCGTGGTTCGACCTCTCCGGAGTATTCCTTGCCATTTACGGTCATGGAAATAGAGTGTTTCATCCAGACCTCCTTTCTTGACATATTTGAGAGATATTTATGATGATTTGTAATTCCACTGAATTATGTAATATCACGATAATTCAGCCGTCACAGCTTCTTTTTCTTTAAGCTTTGCCTTAAATTTTTTGATTCCGTCATCCAACAGCTTTTTTCCTGTTGCTTCGATCAACCGGCTACCGATTCTGGCGATAATTCCAGTTATATTTCCTTCTGCAAAAAAAGAGAGGACAGTTTGGCTGTCCTCTTCTCTGAGTCTGATTTCTCCTCTACCTTCCATGTGTCCCTTTGATCCTATCCCTGACACATGGAACCGGTAGCTATTGGGGGGATTTTTATCTGAAATTTTGAGCTTTGATGTAAAGCTCCCTTTTACCGGACCTACCTTTATCTCAGTTTCGGCGACGTATTCGTCCTTCCCAGTGGGGATGAGGGATTTACATCCGGGGAGAATTTGGGCGAGAAGTTCAGAATCGAGCATAGATTCCCATACTGTTTTTTGAGTGCTTGGAATTCTGTATTCTCTTTCCAACTTCAAACTATTTAATCGAACCTCCGAATAAATAATGTGTTTTGGGAAAACTTACCCCATCGACGGTAATAAGAATTGTGATGAAAGTCAATATAAAACGGCAACCAAAATTCAGAGAATAGTACATTTATTTAACAGGAAAAGGTCAATATAATGGTATATTATGTCTGAAAGTTAATTGCTTGAATCAGTCTGCCTGGTACGAAAAGAAATAAAAAGTGAATCACATGCCAAAATTGACTCTTGGACTGTAGAGATTTTAAAAACGGGGCTATCCGATTAATATTTTTTAGTTATCATTTTTTTCCTTGACATTTATTCTATTTGTGACTACCATCACGTATATATGTGGTGTACACGACTTCGGAACAAAAGTGAAAAATTCCCAAAAATTTCTTTCCATTAAATTTCGATCACACTTCCAGATTAAATAGTTTATGTACTTAAATAGCGAGATTGTGAACAGTTACTTGTTTACTATTCGAGTAGTGCATTTTTGGAAGGGTGGTCTTAAACCATAAAACGAAATAGGAGGGTTTACCATGGCTGATGTCAGTGGAATAATAACAAAAGTAGTCGATAATTTAGTTACTTTAATAAAGGGTCTGGTCATCTTTTTTGTCTTTGCGGGAATCTTATGGAATTACCCCTACGATATTAATCCCATTGGCGGGATTATTGACCTGGTTGAATCGTTCTTAGATGGGGGACTGGCTGGATTACTCGCACTGTTGGTATTTGTTTGGTTCCTAGGAAATAAAAAGGATTAACAACAGAGTTCCAATTGTAATTGGTGCTCATAATCCTGTAGAATTAAATAGGAGTAAAACATGAAAGAGGTATTTGAAGTTGTTAATAAATGGATTGGTGATTTTACGCAATTACTTGCTGGATTGGTTGTTCTCGGCCTGTTCGTTGGCATACTCTTTGACGATTACTTCGGTGTGATAGCAGGAGTAGGTAGAGTAATGAGTCAGATTGGAGAAGCCGGTTTAGTAGGTCTATTGACGTTGATTGTTGTCGTAATGTGGTACCAAAAAAAGTAAATCCATAGAGTTTTGGCATTTGCTACGCTCTAAAAATCTTATGGCGTAGCAAATGTCATTACACAGTTGCTTTATCTTGTAATTTATAAAAAATAATACTCGACATACGGGTAAGTTGCCCCCTTTTATAAGGGGGCAACACAACACTTCCCGGTATGTTCCCGTATAGCCTGCCCGACTGAGCACATGGTCAGGCGGGGAATTTCTCCATCCCGACGCGTCGGGACGAAGGTCATAGTTGACTCTCAGGGAGAGCCCCGATGTTTCGTGATAAGAATTACCCGTTGAGTTAACATGTTATCGTAGATTATATGGATAGAATCGCTCAATTTAGGTATTTGTAACCCCACTATGCTCCAACAGGAGTCTCTGTTGGGAAATGATGGGGCTACGGAGAAAGAAATCCCAACATTATGAACAGACATTAATTGAAGGCGAATACCTTGATTTTCCTTTAGGACGTCTGTAATTTCGACGCCACAAAATGGAGGAGTAAATCGTTGGAAGTTTTATATGGACAGGGTGGAGTTACGGGTGGTGGGATAGCCAGTTTTTTTCCTTTTATTCTCATTATGTTTGTCATCTATTTTTTGATGATTCGACCCCAGATGAAGCAACAAAAGGAAAAAAAGGTCATGCTCAAAAACTTGAAAAAAGGTGATAAAGTTGTCACCGTTGGCGGTGTAAGGGGCGTGATCGCTGGGTTTAAGGAAAAAAATACAGTTGTGGTTCTAACCATTTCAAAAAATGTTGCTATCCAAGTCAATAAATCTGCTATCACAGGACTTTTCGGCGTTACTAAGGATGGTATTAAGAAGTAATGGCTGTTCGTGAGGTTGTTAAATTTGGTGATCCTATTTTGAGACAGAAGATGAGACCGGTTGATGATCCGTCAACTGACAGATTATCCGATCTTATACAGGATATGTTCGATACTATGTACGAGAAAGAAGGAATTGGTCTTTCTGCAAATCAGGTCGGAATCAATTTAAATCTCATGGTTTTAGATATTACTCATACGGAAGAAATGGATGACCCTATGGTCTGCATCAATGGAACCATTCTCGATAGCTGGGGAGAAACAATTTTAGATGAGGGATGTCTGAGTATTCCCGGAATCCGGCTGGATATTAAACGAGCGGAAAAAGTGAGATATGCTTACCAGGATATTCATGGGAATAAATTCGAGGAAGAATTTGATGGGTTACTTGCAAAAGTGATACAGCATGAAACGGACCACTTGAATGGAAAGCTAATTACAGATCGAGTCAGCTCCTTAAAATTAAATCAACATAAAAAGCAATTGGAGCAGATTGTACAAAATAATTTCACTGTTTAATAAATCAAACCTTCGATTTCGAATATAATTTGACTAAACGTTCACTACGAATCGTTTTTATGGGGAACCCTGAATTTTCTGTCCCCAGCTTATCTGAATTAGTCAGATCTCAACATCAAATTCTATCCGTAATAACCAATGTAGATACCCAACAGGGTCGGGGTAGAAAATTACGTTCAACAGCAGTTGCAGATTATTCTGAGAGAAACGGGATTCCGGTCTTAAAAACAGAATCATTGAAGTCAGAGAAAACAGTTGAATACCTGAAAAGCTTAGATCCGGATTTATTTGTAATCGTTGCCTATAAAATTTTACCGAAATCTTTGTTAAAAATTCCATATTACGGTTCTGTGAATTTGCACGGATCCCTCTTACCGAAATACAGGGGAGCAGCCCCCATTCAATGGGCTTTGATGAATGGCGACTCTTCAACAGGTCTTACCACCTTTTTCCTCAAACCATCAATAGATACTGGGGATATAGCGCTACAAAAAAAGGTGGTTATCTTTCCGGATGACGATTTTAGGACGCTTTCAAATAGGATGGCTGTAATTGGTGCACTGTTGGTTAGAAAAACGGTGAGCATTATTCGAGCAGGAAAGGTTATGGTAATTCCCCAAGATAATACTCAGGCTACAAAAGCGCCGAAAATAACTCCGGAATTTTGTCAGATTGATTGGCATCGTTCTTCAATCAAC
>JADFPG010000129.1 GCA_022562455.1 Fidelibacterota bacterium
CCGGTCAGCGCGCCAATTAAAGCGGATAGAAAAATCACGACCAGCATTTTTTCCCATCCCAACAGGGCGCCGGCCGCCGCTATATATTTGATGTCCCCTCCGCCCATGCCGACGGCTCCGCGCAACCGGAAATAAAGTTCCGAAATCAGCAGGAAGGAGCCGCCTCCCAGAAGCGCTCCACCCAGCGAATCCCATATCCCGTTCAGGTAGGCTCCGCAAATCAGGCCGAATGCAATCCCCGGGAGGGTGATTTTGTCTGGAATAATCTGGTGTTGGATATCGATTGCGGTGATGATCACAAGGGTAGGGACGACCATCGCATAAATAAGGCATTCCATTGAGAGTCCGAATCTCAAATAAACCGATGTAAAAAGAAAAGCGGTGATGATCTCTATGGCAGGGTAGATCAGCGATATCTTTTCGCCGCAAGACCGGCACTTTCCTCCCAGAAGAAGATAACTCAATACCGGAATATTATCCCTGGCCAGGATTTGCGTATTGCAGGCAGTGCAATGCGACCTTGGGGTTAGGATCGATTCCTTTTTCGGGAGCCTGTATATACAAACATTGACGAAACTGCCAATAGCCAGCCCGGTAAGAAAAAAATAAATTGTGAAAATATATTGGGGGATACTTTCCAGGCCTGTCATGACTTCCTGTTTTTAATCGTTAGGACATTTCAAATAATCTGGATCTTCATGACACTGATTTTTATCTTGTAATTTATCCACAAGGATACTTCAGAATTGTTTATCGACAGTATTTGTGATGCGTGAAACGTAATACGTGATACGTGATGAGTGATTCATGAAACCTGGTTACTGATTACTGGCTTGCCCTGTGAAATGTGAGCCTGTGATCTATTCCACCGGGGTTATTGGTACTACCACTCCACCACTCACCAATCACTACTCACCACTTCCTTAGCCTCAGCCTGTGCCTTCTCAATCAATCTGCGTAGCTATTTTCTTTGAACAGCTAAGTTTTTGTTATTTCCCAAAACAGCGAGTTTTGAAAAAAGTGTTATTGATATTCCTTGAGTAAACCTGTTCGGCTATTGAATTCCTTGATTTTCTCATCCCATTCTTCAACTTTAGAGTACCGGTTCTTCCAATAATCCTCATCATACCATTGAGCGTCCAATTCTTCCACATTTTTCCCCTGTTGTTCAACCCAGGTGAAATATTTCAGATTGTGCATCCGTTTTTTATCATAATAGGACAACTCCAACAGATCATCTTTGTCCAACCCCATTAATCTCCGTTCAAAATCCACAGCAGCATCGATTTCCGTATACACTCCCGATTTCTCCCGTTGTTCACGTAACCGGGATTGATATAAATCCATGGAATCTGTTGAAACGGTAAAAACAATATCGTTCTCATTGAATTCATAATATTTAGCCATCTTAATAGCACCGGAGATGTTAGCTAGGGAAGAAATACCCAATAAATCCAACTTATTCACCAAATCAGGGCTTATCCCTTGTTCCAATAGAAATTTTCTTCCCGCAGGCTCATTAAATAATCTCATCAACCTGATGGGTATTTCATCATCGATCCCCACAACCATATCCATATTTTTCAGGTTGTGGATCCAGGGAACGTGTTTATCACCGATCCCTTCAATTCGATGTTGCCCATAACCATTGTATAGCAGGGTAGGACATTGTAAAGCTTCACCGGCTGCAATTTTGACCGACGGAAATTTTTCCCGCAGATAGTCCCCTGAGCCGAGTGTTCCGGCTGATCCTTGCGTTAAAAAGAGGGCGCTGAAACGTTGATTATCGGACTTTTGCTGGTGATAAACCTCCTCCATTGCAGGTCCGGTTACAGCATAATGCCAGAGCGAATTGCCAAATTCTTCAAATTGATTCAGCACGACGATTTCATCTCCCCGCTCCGCCTTGAGCTCCTTCACCTTGTCGTATATCTCTTTTACGTTACTTTCTCCTCCGGGGGTTTTTATTATTTCAGAACCCACCTTTTCCAGCCACTCAAAACGCTCCAGTGACATTTCTTCCGGTAAAACAGCAATGGATGGGCATCCGAGCAAGTACGCATCATAAGCGCCACCACGACAATAATTTCCGGTAGAGGGCCAGAGTGCTTTTTGGGTCGTAAGGTCGAACCGACCGGTAACTAACTTTTCCACCAAAGGACCAAAAGTAGCGCCCACCTTGTGCGAACCGGTGGGAAAATACTTGCCTAACAGAATGAAAATCCTGGCTTCAACTCCGGTTAACTCCTTAGGAAGTTCTAAGTAATTCACATTGCCAAACCTGCCGCCCATCTCCTTGGGCTCATTTTTCCAGGTAATACGAAAAAGGTTTAAGGGATTCAAATCCCAGAGACCAATGTTTCTCAACTTCTTTTTAATTCCATTCGGTACCAATTGCGGATTAGCCATCTGTGCATAAGTAGGAATGATGATATTCCTTTCTTTACAACGCTTGATACAATTATCTAATATCTGTTCGTTTGATAGCATAGTTTATCCTGGTTTTATTTTCCCTGCATTGTCAATGTCATTACGGCTTTGGCTGTGTGCAGACGGTTTTCGGCTTCATCGTAAACAACTGAGTGATGCCCATCGATGACACTGTCTTCTACTTCGTTCCCTCTGTCAGCCGGCAGTGCGTGCATATAGATGACATCTTTCCGGGCTAATGCCATTTTTTCTTCTGTGCATTTCCAATTCTTATTGGATTCCAAAAGTTCATCCACAACATCTTTATCCGGATTCGTGACCCAGTTACCCCAATTCTTGGGAATGACCACATAAGCGTCCTGGTAGGCTTCATCCTGATCATGTGTAATTGATACAGATCCTCCTGATTTTTCAGCATTTTCCCGGGCGTTGTCCATTACCCAATCAGGTAGTTTATAACCTTCCGGGTATGCTAAAGTTACATCCATACCAAACCGGGTGAACAAAAGTACTTGTGACAAGGGGACGGAAATGGGTTTTTTGTGGCTTGTGGCATACGCCCAAATGATCGAGATCTTCTTTTTTTCCAGAACGCCTATTTTCTCTTTTATGGTCATGAGATCGGCAATTGCTTGAAGCGGGTGGTACAAATCACACTGCATGCTGATAATGGGAACGGTTGACCATTTAGCCAAATCGTTCAGATAATTATTCCCAATTTCCCAGAAACAATTTCGGCAGGCGATGGCATGCCCATAACGGGATAAAATAGAGGCGGTATCTTTTGCAATTTCACCATGGGTGATCTGCATGGTACTGGTATCAAGAAAGTGGGCATGTCCACCAAGCTGGGTAATCCCTGCTTCCATAGAATTACGGGTACGGGTCGATTGCTCAAAAAACATCAGAAAGATCGTTTGATTCTTTAAATATTCAGTCTCTATTCCTGATGCAAATTTTTTCTTCAGATCAAAAGATGTTTCCAACAATGTATCGATTTCTTCCTTGGTCCAATCTTGAAGTGTAATGAAATGTTTGCCTTTTAAATTGTCGTTCATGAATCTTCTCGCCTTTATTGATTTGCTACATTTTTACTTTTCGCTGGTAACTGATCAGCATATACCTGTACATAAACAAGTGGAATTGCCGCATACATAGCTGCTGCCTTGACCAATTCACTTTTCCAGGTCTTTTCATTGGGAGCGTGTGCTTGATCTTCATGACCCGGACCAAAACCGATACATGGAATTCCATGCCGACCCATAATTGCGACCCCATTGGTGGAAAACGTCCATTTATCTACGACGGGTTTACTGGTGAATAATTGTTTATAGGCGTTTACCAATGTCTGGGTAGCAGGATGATCCTCTTCGATCAACCATGTCGGAAAATAGGCTTTACTCGGGTAGGTCAAACCCTTATATGACGGTTGGGAATAGTCATACATCTCTACATCAGCTTGCATTTTTTTAACTGAAGTCAGCTCTTTAATTTCATTGATTGCCGAGTCTGCCGTCTCTCCTTGAGTAAGTCGCCGATCGACAGAAATCCAGCAACCATCCGCAACAGCACAACGGGAGGGAGATTGTGAGAAAATTTCGGAAACGGTGAGCGATCCTTTCCCGAGGAAATCATGCGAGGTCAGACGATTGTTCAAAGCCTTTAATTCATCGAGGATGGGCGCCATTTTATAGATGGCATTATCACCTCTTTCCGGTGCTGAACCATGAGCGCTGATCCCGTGAGTCGTTACCTTAATTTCCATTCGTCCACGCTGACCACGGTAAATGTTGCATGAAGTTGGTTCCGTCAGAACCACAAATTCAGGTCTCCATTTACCTTCATTTAGAATATAATCCCAGCAGAGTCCATCACAATCTTCCTCCTGTATGGTTCCAGTCACAATCAGAGTATAATCATCTTCTAAGTTCAACTCCTTGATAATCTTGCCAGCGTAGACCAGAGACGCCATTCCACCTTCCTGGTCCGAGGCGCCTCTTCCAATGATGATTTTCTCATCTTCATAACCATCGTAAGGGTCATAATTCCAAAGGCGAGGATCGCCTACTCCTACCGTATCAACGTGGGCATCCATTGCTATGATGTGTTTGCCGGTTCCAATTGTACCAAATAGATTCCCCATGGCATCGGTCTCAACCTTATCAAATCCAACCTGTTCCATTTCTTGTCGGACACATTCGATTACCTTTTCTTCATCACCGCTCTCACTGGGTATGGCAATCATTTTTCGAAGAAACCGGGAAATATCCGGTTTGTATTCTTCCGCTTTTTGTAAAATTTGCCTGAAATCCATATTATTCCTTAACCGCTAATTGACGCTAATGAACGCTAATATTTGTTCCAATTAATTTTCTGACTAACGAGCTGTTTCAAGTACAAAACGTTCCCATTGTAATTTTGTATGATTGAAATTAATAATTAGACCCACTATTAACCCTGTTACTCGTAAATAATTTAACAAACGACCTCGATGTTCATCTGAAATAGTTACAACAGTTTTTATTTCGACAACAATTCTCTTTTCTACAACGAGGTCAGGAATAAACTCGTCAATAATCTCTCCACGGTAATAAACTGGATATTTTTCCTGCTGATTAAAGTTAATATCTTCATGAACGAATTCGACACACATTCCTCTTTCATACGTTTTTTCTCTCAATCCATGTCCCAATTCTTTATGAACTTTCATTGCACAACCTACTATTTTATAAACCAGATCTTTTTCTAATAATTCTGTCATTATTTTTAGCGTCTATTTGCGTTTATTAGCGGTTTGATGGTTTTCATTTTCCCCCAAAGCTTTGTCGATTGTATCCTTGCATTTTCTTTGATTATTTTCTCAGAAAAATCTACAAATTTATAATCACGAATTCGGAATTCACCCCTTGTCATCACTTCACTCGGTCTTTCAAATCCAAGCAACAAATGTGACCCAAAATTCGATTCATTTATTTCCGTTCGAGGTTGATAGTCAAAGATGGCTAAGTCTGCCTGGTACCCAGGTTGTATACGTCCGATTTTCCGTCCAAATAATCGACTGGCGAGATCAGGATTATTTTTAAATAGAAGCTCCAGGTAGTTCACATTTTCAACACCTCCTGCCAGGTGAGAACTGCGAATCAGGGCGCCTTCTTTTGCTTCCGTCAACATATTTGCCTGCATGCCATCCGTACCCAACCCAACATTCAGTGAATTGAAGATTTCTGCAGATAGTAACCCCACACGATTATTGGCATTCGAAGTAGGATTATGCACAAGAAAAATACCCAATTCCTGTAGTAATTCTGCATCCTCAGGTAATATATGAAGTCCGTGTATGACCAAGCTGTCGGCATTGAGTAAATCAAATTGATGCAGACGTTTAACGACGGAGCCATAACCCCTGCTCAAAGCGTCTAATTGATCTGCTTTGTCTTCAGCCACGTGGATATGAATTCCTACATTGTTAACATCGTCCATCGCAGTCCGAATCTTTTCAAGGGATGTATTGGAAAGTGTAAAAGATGCATGTAATCCTATCATAGGATATACATGTGGATGATCAGCATATTTCCCCACAGTAACTAAATTTTCGGCAAGACCTGCTTCAAAACGTTCCACACCATTCCGGTCGGTAATCTCAAAAGCGGGGGAGAGGTTGACCCCAAACCGGTCTGCAATTTCCACCAGCATATCCAGGGATCCCGAAATAAAGTTCTGGCTGGAATGGTGGTCAAAAATGGTGGTGACCCCGGATTTCAGGCATTCCAAAAGTCCGGCTTCAAAAGATGCTCTCGTCGAATCCTCATCTAAAGCCAGGTCCAATTTCCACCAGATTTCTTTCAGAATTTCAAGAAAATTCGTCGGCTTTTTCTCAGGTGGTGGCATCCCAAGGGCTAATGAGCTATAGAGGTGTGTGTGGGCATTGATCATTCCGGGGAGAACCGTTTTTCCTCCCAAATCGATAACTTCTTCGTAGTCTTGGTTTTGTGGTTGAACCGATCCCACTTCCTCAATGGTCTCATCCTTAATTGAGATAAAACCGTTTTCAATAAATGCTGGCTTCGTAAAGGGACTGATAATCGTGATATTTTTCAGGAGGGTTCGTTTCATCTGATTGCTGCGTTTTGGTGCTTTGTTTGAATTGCATTCAGGACTTTTTCCGGCGTCATGGGGAGTTCGTTCATGGGTACTCCAATTGCATGACTTACCGCATTTGCGATGGCAGACGCGGTGGGGATGATTGTCGGTTCCCCAATGCCTTTTGCACCCCAGGGACCTTGGGGTTCAGGGTCTTCTATGATGATCGTTTCTACGTCCGCTACATCCATAGTCGTCGGTAACAGGTATGTGGATAAATTTGATGTAATTACCACCCCGTCTTGAATCTTAAAATCTTCCATGAGAGCCCATCCGGTCCCCTGAGCGATACCTCCTTCAACCTGACCTTCTATCCCCGCCGGATTGATAGCTTTGCCAACATCGTGAGCCGCCCAAATCTTTTCTACCTTAACCTGACCCGTGAGAATATCCACCTTAACTTTGGCAATTTGAGTGGCATATGAATAGGTAAAATAAGCTTCACCTGTTCCGGATTCCGGATCATATTTTAGTGGTGGTACGTGCCACCACCCCAATATGTCAGTTGTGCGTTTGCTGGTAAAAAGATAGTTGGCAAGTTCATCAAAACTCACCTTGGCTCCGGATTGTTTATTGACCGCAAAATCATCTTTTATTTCCACGTTTTGGGCATTGCATTCCAGAAGCTCTGCGCCGGCTGATTTTAATGTAGGTAGCATTTTCTTTGCCGCATCAAGGATCGCATTCCCGGTCATGACGATAACTCTGCTGGCTACCGACGGTCCGCTATCTTGAACATTCCGTGAATCCGTGGGCAACACAGATATTCGATCCATACTGACGCCTAACGCATCAGCGGTCATCTGTGCAACCACGGTTAGTGCGCCCTGTCCCATCTCCACCAATCCGAAAGCGACAGTAATAGAACCATCCGGATGGATTTGGATTTTTACCTCGGCTCCATCCATTGACCACCCTGCCGCACCCAAACAATTCCCGTAGTGCGAGGTAGCAATCCCCATGCCTTCAACATAGCGCTCGGATGAATTATTATTTTGTCTTTGCTCTGTCCAATTTGCAGCTTTCCGAGCTTGGCGTATGGTTTCTTCAGCGCCGACGCTTGCGGTCAGTTTGTGGTTCGTTAACGTTGTATCTCCGAGTTTTACAATATTCTTGAGTCGAAATTCCACCGGATCCAACCCCAGTTTTTCTGCGATAATGTCCATGATACGTTCGTGACCAAAAGTTGCCTGTGGCGACCCAAATCCCCGGAAAGCGCCGGCAGGGGGGAGGTTGGTGTAATAGGAGGTGGACTTCACTCTGATATTGGGAATGACATAAGGTCCCATGGATTGCATGGCTGCCCGATAAGAGACCACAGATGATAGTGTGGCATAGGCGCCGGCATTTTCCTCAAGTTGAATATCTGCCGATATGAGTTTCCCCTCTTTAGTGACCCCTATTTTATAATGCATTTGGAAGGGGTGCCGCTTGCTGGTCATCTGGACATCATCCCT
>JADFPG010000130.1 GCA_022562455.1 Fidelibacterota bacterium
TCATTTGACGAAATTATCGATTATGTAGAATTACGATTCAATAATGGGTTTTTTTCGAAAAGGATACCGAGATGGAGTAGTGATTGTGGAAGGAACCCACGCAATGGCAAAACATTTTATCTGTCCTTATGTTAAAATTGATAATAACACTATTCTTAAAGCTGAATGGGTAAAACGGAGGAAAGGGGAGGAACCGTATATTCAAATTAGAGCAAGAAATCCCGAAGTTTCGAGACTCAAAGCGAAAAAAATAGAATTCATACTTTACCGTCATAATGTGCTTAAAGAAAATAATGAGAATACAACCGATGCGGAGTGGGAGTTAGTCAGCATCCACGCTATTCCGGAGGGAGTAGACAAATTACCTATTGGACCTGTGACCATGATGCGAAATCAACTACAACTCCCCGGAGGAACGGCCGCTCACTATTCATCAGATGATTGGGCGGAATCGGTGAGGTTCTGGCAGCAATATGCTTCTCTGGAACCGTAACAGTAATAATAATTCTAAAAAAATCAATACTTGAAGTTCAATCAACGTTTTCAAATTACTTCACATTTTCTTAGTTTGTAGAGATAAAAATATAGGATTAATATGTCTAACACATTTCTCATAACCGTAATTTTCATTGTCCTTGCGACTTTTATTGGAGCGTTTATCCGAGGGCGCCATCGCGATAAGTGTCTTAAAGACTTTTCCGGTTCACCGGTGAGAATCAAAACCGTGGGAGGAAAAGATATTTGGGGGGTACTTTCTGTTGAAGCAACCGGTTTAGAATTACTTTACCCGTCTCCCTATCATGATCAGGATGGACACATTGAAACCAGTTATATCCTTTATAAAAATGAATATCCCAATATCGTTACAATCTTCCGATTCTTTGAGGAATTGGATAATAGATCAAAGATTTCCAGGGAAAAGGAACTCAATAAAACCTATCGACCAAAAGGAATGAAGCGCCTGAATCGAAGAATCAGGAATATGTTTAATACTGTGAAAGATTCTTTGATGGAAATATTGAATCTATTTATTGGGCAGGCAAAGCGGACTTCCATAGGAGGGACTGTTATTGGATCACAGGATAAATATTTAAAACAAATTGGAAGTGAGGTAAAGGGAACATTATTGACGTCTTATGAACCTCTTTTGGAAAAATATGTTGGGAGAAAAGTAGTACTTCATTTGAGGTATGGCGACACTGCGCATGAACATCACGGTATCCTGAAAGAATATACTGCGAATTTTATCGAAATCATGGATGTTCAAATAAAAAGTGATTCTGAAAGTGAGATCAGAACTGCCGACATTGTAGTACCCAGGAAATACGCAACGGTGCGTCATTTGGGAGAATAATCTTCGTCATAGTATACAATATAAACTTTGGGATTATTCGTTATTCATATCCACCTGCTTCCTGTTCCCCCGCCTTTTTAGAACATAACTTCGTAAATTAATTAAAAAATGTTTCTCGCAAACCTGCCTGCCGGCAGGCAGGGACGCCAAGAACGCAAAGAGAATATTTATGACAGAAAACGAAATTGCAAAGATATTAGTTAATATATTTTTGTCCGCAGGGTCCTTCGGACAAGAATAGTCAATAATTTATAATTCTTGGCGTCCTTTGTTCCGCATGTGCGGGAAGAAATAATATTGAAATTCCCTGCCTGACGGCAGACAGGCGAGACGATTAAATACAGAGCTTATAAAGTAGATTAATAGAACGCACTCGGATATAATGACACTATAGTGTGTCAATATGCCGTGTGGTTTGTCAAATATGCGTCATATTCTCTTCGGCATGATATTCGCAATATGCAGCGTGAAAAATAGAGGAGAAATATATGAACCAGAATATGCAACAGATGAACCCGGAACAAGGTATCGATGCCTTAGAGCGTTACGGGACAAACCTTACATCCTTAGCCAAGGAAGGGAAAATTGACCCGGTTATCGGGAGAGAATCAGAAATCCGGAGAATAATTCAGATTTTATCAAGAAGGACGAAAAACAATCCTGTCCTTATCGGCGAGCCGGGGACGGGGAAAACAACCGTTGTGGAAGGATTGGCAAAAAGGATTATCGAAGGAGATGTACCGGATAACATCAAAAACAAGCAGTTGGTAGCTCTTGATTTGAGTGCAATGATTGCAGGCGCCATGTATAGAGGGCAGTTTGAAGAACGTCTGAAAAATTTCATCAAACAGGTTGTGGATAGTGAGGGTGAAATTATCGTTTTTATTGATGAGTTACATACCATTGTTGGAACAGGCGCTGTGGAAGGTCAGATGGATGTTTCCAATATGATCAAGCCGGAATTGGCTCGCGGCAATATGAAAGTGATTGGGGCAACCACTCTAAATGAATACCAAAAGTATATTGAAAAAGATGCCGCACTGGAAAGACGTTTTCAAAAAGTTTACATTGCTGAACCGAGTGTGGAAGATACGATTACCATTTTACGCGGAATAAAAGATAAGTACGAACTTCATCACGGGATTCATATCAAGGATTCGGCTTTGATTGCGGCAGCTACTTTGTCTGACCGGTATATTTCCGACCGGTTTCTACCTGACAAGGCTGTGGATCTCATGGATGAAGCTGCGTCTAAAATCCGAATGGAAATGAACTCTGCTCCGGTTGTTATCGATGATGCAAACCGAAAATTGTTGTTACTTGAGGTAGAGAGAGAAGCTCTGAAAAAGGAAAAAGACACTCGTTCCAGGGAGCGTCTGATTGAAGTTAAAAAGGAAATAACCTCATTAAAGTCTCGGTTAGGCGAATTAAACACTGTTTGGAAAAAGGAAAAAGAAATTGTATCCCGACTTCAGTCTCTCAAAGAAAAGATGGACATGTTGAATAGTCAGTCCGAGAGAGCCCAGCGAGAAGGTGATTTGCAGAAAGCAGCAAAAATTCAATACAACGATATTCCGCAATTAGAGAAGGAAATCGAGAGTGTGAACCAGATCATTGAGAATAATCAGTTCCTGAAGTTGGAAGTCAACACCGAGGATATTGCAGATATAGTAGAAAAGTGGACAGGCATCCCGACAACCAAAATGCTGGCAGGGGAGAAGGAAAAACTTTTACACCTTGAGAAACAGTTAAGTAAACGTGTGATAGGGCAGAAAGGGGCGGTCAATCGTGTAGCAGACATTATCAGGATGTCAAAAGTAGGCATAACCGATCAGGAAAAACCGTTAGGGTCATTCCTGTTTATGGGGAGTACGGGTGTAGGAAAAACGGAATTGGCAAAGACATTGGCGGAGACTCTATTTGATGATGAGCGGGCACTGGTTCGTATTGATATGAGCGAATACATGGAACCCCATTCAATTGCGAAAATGATTGGCAGTCCGCCGGGATATGTTGGGTATGATGAAGGGGGACAATTGACGGAAAAGATACGCCGCCGGCCCTATTCTGTTATTCTGTTTGATGAAGTGGAGAAGGCTCATCCCAATGTTCTGAATCTGTTATTGCAAATATTGGATGACGGTCGCCTGACAGACACGAAGGGCAGAACAGTGAATTTCAAAAATACCATCATCATCATGACGTCAAACCTGAGCGAAAATGAGTTAAAGAATTTTATGCGACCGGAATTTATCAACCGGATCGATGATATTATCACTTTTAATAATTTGACAGAGCCGGTCATACGGAGGATTATCGATTTGCAATTAAACCGGATATTTTCACGGTTGGAAAGTCAGGGTGTAGAATTGACCGTCACTAAAGAGGTTAAAAATTACCTGGTGGAGAATGGGTATGATTTACAGTATGGCGCCCGTCCCATCCACAGGATCATTAACCGGGAGATTCTGTCCAGGCTGTCAAAGTTTATGCTTGAGAATCCGAGTGAAAACAGATTACATGTAATTCTTGATGGCAATTTTATCTCTGTGGTCACTGCAATAGATCAGGTAGAAGAGTTTGCATAAGTATTAGCTATTTTTCCCAGAAATCTATTAAATTCGGAACCTTTTAAAAGCCTGGTTTGTTGTACAAATCAGGTTTTCACATAATATTCGACTATTGAGGGAGTAAGGACGTGTTAAAAGTGACGGATTTGTCTAAGAATTTCGGGTCTTTAGAGGCAGTAAAGTCCATTGATTTCGAAATTAATGACGGTGAAATTGTAGGATTTTTGGGAGTCAACGGCGCCGGAAAAACAACCACACTGAGAATGATCACCGGATTTCTGGTCCCCACTGGCGGAACAGTTTATGTTGATGATCTCAATATTTTGGATCATGCCTATGAAATTCAAAAACAGATTGGGTACCTCGCTGAGTTAAATCCTCTTTATTCGGAAATGTCGGTCTATGATTTCTTAGAATTTATTGCTGACATTCGCAAAATTCGTGGGAAACAGTTCAAAGAAGCTCTGGCTCGAGTGGTGGAACAGTGCGGACTAAAAGGGGTTGTTCACAGAACAATTTCTAACTGTTCCAAAGGATTCAGACAACGTATCGGCTTAGCTTCGACGATGATTCACGATCCTGACATTTTGATCCTCGATGAACCTGTGACAGGTTTAGACCCCAATCAGATTGTAGAAATTCGTGGATTAATCAAGGAGTTGGGGAAGGAAAAACTGGTTCTCATGTCCAGTCATATCTTGCAGGAAATCCAAGTGACAGTGGATAGAATTATAATTATCCACGAAGGAGAAATCGTAGCAGATGGCACCAATGAGGAATTGATGAGCAATTTTATGGGGAACGTCCATTTAACTATGGAAGTGAAGGATGCCACAATAGATAGTGTCTCAAATATTGAAAGTGCAATCCCTTCTGTAAAATTTTTAAATAGCGAACCTAAAAATGGTCACCAAATCCTTCATTTGGAATACAGTCGGGAGGATGATCCTCGAGAGGAGTTATTCAAGTTTGCTGTGGACTCCAAATGGATCATTCTTTCTATGAATCCCCATACGGCGAATTTAGAAGATATATTTCGTAGCCTGACAGTGACAGGAGGAGCCAATGCGTAATATAAAAACAATATTTCTTCGGGAGATAAGAGCATACTTCAACAGCCCCATGGCTTACATTTTCCTGGTGATATTTGCGATTATAAACGGATATTTCTTCACCAATACATTTTTCCTTATTAATCAGTCTGATTTGCGGATTCTTTTTGGCATTATACCCATCGTCTATCTCTTTTTTATCCCCGCAGTTTCTATGGGATTGATAGCAGGAGAACAAAATACAGGTACGATAGAAATAATTACCACTCTCCCTATAACGAATAGTGAATTTGTCATCGGGAAATTCCTTGCGGCATTCACTTTAATTCTACTGGGACTTGCAGCGACAGTTGTTCATTTTATTACACTGGTATATGTAGGAACTAATGTGGATTATGGCGCTATCTTCAGCGGATATTTTGGTTTGGCGCTCATCGGAGCGGCGTATGCCTCCATCGGTACCTTCACCAGCAGTATTACGGAAAACCAGGTAGTGGCATTTATTTTGGGTGTGTTCGTCGTACTGGTCTTTTATCTCATGGATAAAATGTTGCTCTTTGTTCCTTCCGGATTGTCCGGATTCATACAGTATCTCAGTGTTGAATATCATTTGTCCAATATATCCAGAGGCGTGATTGATTCCAGGAATTTGATCTATTTTGCATCGGTGGTGGGTTTTTTCCTCTTTTTGACTGTTCAATCGATTGAAGTGAGGAAGTGGAGGTAAACATGAAGCTGGAATTGAAGAAATCTATTGTTGTGCCGGGAATAATTGTTCTAACCGGTTTGATACTGTTAAACCTTATTTCAAGGAACTGGTTTGTCCGGTTAGATCTTACTGATAATAAAATGTATTCGTTATCTCATTCAAGCCGGAATGTTATTAACAATATAGATGATCTACTGACAATGAAAGTATATTTTTCCGACGACCTGCCTGGTGAATATGGGAATAATCGGCGATATTTACAGGATATATTGGAAGAATATGCGGCATACTCAAACGGGAAAATACGTTTTGAATTTTATCGCCCCGACGCAGATGATGAGCTCGAACAGGAAGCGCAGAAATCGGGTATTCAACCCGTCCAACTTCAGGTCATTGAGGACGATAAACTGGAGGTGAAAAGGGTTTTTATGGGGATGGCGATTTTATTTGAAGACCGGCGAGAGGTGATTCCCTTAATCCAAACGACAACAGGGTTAGAGTACGAAATAACAACGAGAATTAAAAAACTTGTGGAGACAAATAAAAAAACGGTCGCCATTGCCAGGGTTAAAGAAACTGATGTTACAACACGAAATATTGAAATGTTGATCAATGAGCGATATCAAGTGCGATACATCGAATTGGCTGATCCCGTCCCTGACAATATTGATGTTGTTGTAATGTACGGTCTAGAAGATTCATTGGGAATAAGCGAGAGTGACAACCTAAAATCCTTTATTAGTAGAGGAGGAAACCTGTTTATTACCCAGAGCAAAGTAAAAACCGACATACAGACTCAGAGGGCAAATGTGATTCAATCTGATATTTTTGATTTCCTCAAAGGGTACGGATTATCGTTGGCTGACAATTTGGTATTGGATCGAATTTGTGGAAAGGTGAGCGTCCAGCAGAATATTGGCTTTTTCCGCATGGCAGTGCCCATGGATTATCCATTTCTTCCCATCGTCCGGAATTTTAATCAAGAGGAAGTCCTGGTAAGCGGGTTGGAGCAGATGCAATTTATTTTCCCCAGTGAAATAATCTTGGATTCCATCCCCGAGAATTCAAATTATCGCGTAACCCCTTTGATGTACACTTCAGACCATTCCTCCACCATGAAAGGATTTTTTAATTTGAATCCCGATCCGAAAGCCAATCCTGCTTTACGCCGGTTGGGTGAAAAAGGGAAATTGTTAGCTGCCCGGTCTGAGATTGTAAATCAGGAATCAGGTATTGTAAGTCAAATAATCCTGGTGTCGGATTCTAGATTTCTGTTGGATGGTGGGGGAGGGGCATCCCCTGAAAATCATATATTTATTCTGAATGCCATCGATTATCTTGTGGGAGACAGAGGGCTTATTTCCTTGCGATCAAGGGAAATAACCAGCCGGCCGTTAGAAGAATTGGCTGACAATACCAAAAGTCGTTGGAAGTGGATCAACATTATTCTCCCAACCACCTTGATCATCGCGTTTGGTGCAATACGTTTTAAGCGCCGGTCTAACAGGTCGAAATTCTTGGAGGAACTGTATGACTAATAGAACGAAATTAGCCATTGGCGCTCTGGCTATCCTGCTGATCTTTTTTTTCATTAATCAACAAGGACAAAAAAAATATACGACTAAAAAGTCTGATCTGTTTACCGGAAATACGGAAGATGTTTATCGATTTACAATAACCAAGGGTGATGAATTCTTAGAACTTATCCGCATGGATACCACTTGGAAAATAGTAGATAATGATTCATTAATAGTTAAACAGAGATCGTTCGATAATTTTTTTGATAGAGTGTTAACCACTCGCCGGGAATCAGTCGTGTCACAGAATCCTGAAAAATGGTCGAAGTTTTCAGTGGATGACTCTACCGGTACAATTTTATCCATATATGACTATGCAGGAGAATCTATGGGTCGATTTGTGTTTGGAAGTTCAAGATCAGACTACTCCCGGAATTACGTCCGGATTAATGATGATCCTAATGTATACCAGACAAGTTCAAATATCATCTACCAACTTCAGACTCGTCCTACCTACTGGGGAGAGAAACCCAAACCGCCGGTGGTTGAGGCAGATACAACTTCCACAGAAGAATAGAAGCACTTTTTAATATATGACAATCTGGCAAAATATTTAGGCGCTTAGTTCCAAATTTGCCGATGGATTTGCGGTCATCTTGTATCGAATGATTTGAAAGAGATTCTTGGGGAGTAAGAATTTATATCTAGTTATTCAGTATAACATTATGGATTA
>JADFPG010000023.1 GCA_022562455.1 Fidelibacterota bacterium
AACAGGTCATCGATAGTGTAATTCTTCCAGATGTCCATCCCCAGGTACACGACGCAATTTTAAAATCCCGAAAACCCTGTTCAGGGGAATCCCTGGGTGTGATTGAAACAAGCACGGTTGCTGCAACCATCCGTTCGGCAGATGCCGGAATCAAAGGTGCAAGTGTAGACATTGTGGAAATCAGGCTGGCAGATGACATCGGGGGAAAGGCATTTGCACTGTTCACCGGGAAATTGGAAGATGTGGAAGCTGCCGTTCAGATTTCCAAGTCTATGGTGACGAAACCGGAATTCTGGGTTTGTGATACGGTTATTGCCCGTTTACATCCGGATATGATGGATCAAATTGAGCAGTCCACTCGATTCATGGATGTTGAACTGCAAACACTGGAAGGCAGTGAGGTTTGATGTGCTGTTAGGTAAAGTTATGGGCACTGTGACTCCCTGTATTATTTATGAAGGACTGGAAGGCGTGCCTCTGTTATTGGTTCAACCCCTTGACAAACGGGAAGTCCCGATGGGAAATCCCATCGTTGCAGCAGATTCCACTCGGATGGCAGCTTGGGACGAACTCATTTATTACGAAAGTTCCCGGGAAGCGGCTCTTGCATTAGACCCCTGGTTTGTTCCGGTAGATCATACAATTATTGGAATAGTGGATGATGTCAACCTTATTGACTTGCCTGCCCGTCCCGCCGTGGCGGGGTCAGACGGGGAGGAGTCATGATCATCGGAAGAGTGAGCGGAAGCATCAATTCCACGATTAACCACAAATTCTATAACAATAAAAAGTTATTGGTAGTGGACAGATTGGACATTCACGGTGAACCCACTGGGGAGTATCTGATCGCTATCGATCATATTGATGCGGGTGCCGGAGAAACGGTACTGGTGATTGATGAAGGTAATTCTGCCCGGCAGATAGTGAATGACAGAAATGCACCGCTACGTTCTATTATTATTGGCATTGTAGACCAGTTTCATACTGGTTAGGTTTTTCACTTGGAAATAGGTTTGAACAGGGGGCCCCGACACTTCGTGTACGGGATTTCCCTGCCTAGTCGGCAGACAGGCGTTACACTCCAACAGGGAGCAGGGAGCAGGTTTTACGCATTACGTTTCCCTATATTCCGAAACTTCGGGATGATCAATCACCGTTTTCGTGCAGACACTATTTAGAGCGGAGCCATTGTAAAAAGTAATATGAGTGAAATAACCGATTTTCAGATTCCTAAGATAAATGAAGAGTTGGAACTCTCTATTGGCTCCCTGGCTTTTGGAGGCAAAGGTGTTGCCAAGGTAGGAGACTTTGTTGTTTTCATCAGAAACGGACTTCCGAAACAGAAGGTTTTGGCACGGATTTCCAAGAAGCGAAGGGGATATGCTGAAGGAGTGATCGTGAATGTTCTGCAAGAATCTCCTTTTGCCGTTCAGGCGAAGTGTGAACATTTTCCAGTCTGTGGTGGGTGCTCTTTCCAACATTTGAATTATGATGAGCAGGTGGAGCAGAAGAAGCAACAAGTTGTGGATATCTATCATCGTATTGGTGGTATCAAAAAAGTTACCTTGGATAAAGTTATCCCAGCTGAGGAACAATTCCACTACCGGAACAAAATGGAGTTTTCTTTTTCCAACCGCCGGTGGATACTTCCAGATGAACCAGAGAATGTCGATGCCACCTTTGCTCTTGGACTCCACGTTCCCAGGCGTTTTGACAAGATTCTTGATATTGATACCTGCTGGATTCAGAAACCCGTGGGGAATAAGATCCTCCAGATTGTGAAAGAGATTGCCAGGGAGAATGGACTTAAGCCTTATGATATCCTGAAGCATGTGGGATTTCTGCGAAACCTGGTAATACGTATTGGGGAACGAACGGGGGAAGTAATGGTCAACCTGGTGACTTCACGGGAGGAACCAGAATTACTTCAGCCGATTGTGGATAAGATTCTGAAAGAATTCCCTGAAGTTACAAGTATCGTGAACAACATCACCCGGCGGAAGGCTGGGGTTGCTGTTGGAGAGTGGGAGGTGTTACTTTACGGCCAATCCTTCATCCATGATGAGATTGGCGGTTTTGAGTTTGAAATTTCTGCCAATTCGTTTTTTCAGACTAATACGGTTCAGGGGGAGAAGCTTTACGAGATCGCTCGGGATTTTGCGGGCTTTAGTGGAGATGAAGTTCTCTATGATCTCTACTGTGGAACAGGATCTATTTCTATTTTTATGGCTAAATATGTGAAGCAGGTATACGGCTTCGAATTTGTACCTCCAGCCGTGGAGGATGCTCACCGGAATTCCCTGGCGAATGCAGTTTTCAACTGCCGGTTCTTCATTGCCAACCTGGATAAGTACTTCCGGGTGACCCCTGTCTTGAAGGAAATCGATCCACCGGACGTGATAATCATCGACCCGCCCCGGGCAGGAATGCACCCGAAATTAGTGAACGACATCATTCTGATGAAACCTAAACGAATCGTTTATATTTCTTGCAATCCTTCTACCCAAGCCCGGGATGTGGCGCTGCTACAGGAAGGTGGTTTTGAACTCAAGAAATTAGCTATGGTGGATATGTTTCCTCATACGCCTCACATTGAGACAGTGGCGTTGCTACAAAAGACATAAAAACAGTTCGTCATTGCGAGGACTCCTGAGCTTGTCGAACGATGACGAAGACTGACTGAGAGTACTATTCCTCTTGAAACCCCCACGCCACCATCTGCTCCACATCGTCTTCATGAATCAGGCAATGAATTCGGTCACCTCGTGGGCAGTCACATCCATCACAAGTAGCATCATAAGGATAGGTCTGCTTTATTTTGTCGATCTCAACACCTTTGATTTCATAATAGTGGACAAAAATCTTCCGTCTATCCCCCTCTGATTTGGGATAGGCGTCATAATCATCATCATGTTCTTCAAGCCATGCCTGTTCCCACGGATTCCCCAGGCATTGAATGGGATCGATAAAGACCCAAACACGATTGTCTGGCTCACAAGATTGGACTGAGAAAAGTACAAGAAATAATAAAAGTAGTATGATGGTGTTTGTTTTCATTTCAACACGACTAATTTTTTTCCGTGTAGGATCCCGAAGATTCGGGACCATCTTGTCTTACAACCAATCTATAAAAATATATTCCACTGGCTACATTTTCTTCCGGTTGACCAGCCCAACCATAGTCGCCAATGTTAGCGAATCACGTAGTATCAGAAGCTTTAGCAAGACTTAGAGGAACTATAGAGATAATAAAGTATAGAATGAGCGCTAGTTTATTTAATTTCACTGCTAACTCTTTAGGACTTTTCATCATCATTTTTAAATACCATCCTATATAAGTTATATGACAATGTAAATCTCTTTATTAAAGTGTAAAACTCAAATTCGTAAATTACAATGGTTTGACCAATATTCTGTTTTCAACGGATAAAGATCAAGCAGAGGAAAGGAAAAAGTTGAGGAGGATAGAACTTGTTGAAATTCCTCACTACTAACACTAACATTTTTTGCTTTAACGATGTAAATTTATTGGATGAAAAATTTTCTGAGAAGGGCAATAAGGAATCCCTTTTTTCAGGTAATCTCCGGCATAGTCATTGTAATGTTTATTGGTGGCTGGATTATCAGTCAACTGGAGGGCGCCGAAGATATCACAAAAGGGAGTAATCCGTTTTGGTGGGCTATTGTCACTATGACGACAGTAGGATATGGAGATTTAACCCCAAAAAGTTCGACAGGTCGTCTTCTTGCAGTCGTAGTAATGTTTGGAGGAATTTCTTTGACGGCATTACTTACAGCGACTATTTCATCTATTTTTGTGGCAAAACGTTTACGGGAGGATAAAGGATTGGAAAAAATAAAATCAACCGGTCATATTCTTTTATGTGGTTGGAATAAAAATATTGACAGGATTCTCGATTCCCTGCAAAACTTGAGCGTGGACAGGAAAACAATTATTGTTTTGATAAACACCGAAAGCGAGGATACGGTCACAGCAATTCGTAGTAAATTCAGGCAATTAAAATTCAAGTTTGTCCGGGGTGACTTTACTCGGGAATCGGTTCTGGAACAGGCTAATCTGAAAGAAGCATCCACAGCTATTATAGTACCCTACGATGCACTGGATACAGGGAGTCATCCTGATGAAAAAACCATTTTTGCAACTCTTACCATTAAAACTATGGCGCCAAAGGTTCAAGTAGTAGCCTACCTCACAGAACGGGAAAACCTGACCCATATCAAGCGAGCGAATGTAGATGAAGTCATTCTACAAGATGATTTCGGTGCCTATATGGTGGCTTCTCATGTGATGACGCCTGGGGTGCCGCAGACAGTGGATAGACTTCTCAACACTCAAAAATCTCCAAGTTTTGAAAGAGTGAAGATACCCAGTGAATATGTGGGTAAACCCTATACGGAATTGTTTGATTATTTCCGGGAGGAACACAATTGGCTACTTATCTCTGTATTCTCTCAAGAGGAACAGATCGGCATTGGGGAAGTGCTGTCCTCAGACACATCCGCCTTGGATGCATTCATTGAACGTAAGCTGAAAGAAGCAGGTCATTCATTAAAAGAGGAGAGTAAAATGTCTGTAGTTATAAACCCTGACAATTCTTATATCATTCAAGAAAACGAAAAGGCTATTGTTATTCAATAGGGAGAATTATGATAGATATAAACAGTCTCACCACTTACCGAATTTTTAAGGGACTCACAGAGTCACAGGTCGATGAATTTCATGATGTAATCAAAGAGCGGCATTATTCCGAAGATGAAATCATATTCAATGAAGGAGATGTGGGTGATTCCATTTATCTCCTTCTCGAAGGTAAAGTAGAAATTAATCAAGCTTTAACCCTTCGCCTGAACAAAGGAGGCTACGATACTCGGGAAAAAGCTATAATAAACCTCTCCAGCGAGAACAAGCCATCTTTTGGTGAAATATCTCTACTTGGCAATGATGATAAACGAACTGCCACAGTAAAATCGTTGACAAACTGTAAGATGGCAGTCATCATGCGTGACGACTTTTTTACCATTTGCGAATCTGATACTGAGATGGGTTATAAGGTGATGAAAAATATTGCTGCAATCGTATCGGATCACCTTATTAAAGCGAATGAGAACGTTTTGAAACTGACAACTGCCTTTAGCCTCGTATTGGAGAAATAGCTGTGACCGAACTTCATCTCCCTAAGGTTTACGATCCAAAGACCGTTGAAAAAAAGTGGTACGCTCACTGGTTGAAAAGAAACTATTTCCACGCCTCTGTTAATCCCGATAAACAACCGTTTACCATTATTATTCCACCGCCCAATGTAACGGGAAGTCTCACAATTGGGCATGTTTTGAATAATACGATTCAGGATATCCTCATCAGGCGTGCAAGGATGCGTGGAATGGAGGCTTGTTGGATTCCCGGCACTGATCATGCCTCCATAGCAACAGAAGTGAAAGTGGAAACCATGCTGAGGGAAATGGGGACGAGTAAACATGAAATTGGTAGAGAAGAGTTTTTAAAACATGCATGGAAATGGAAAGAGAAATACGGTGCCCTGATCATTGAGCAACTGAAGCGGCTGGGGTGTTCTTGCGACTGGGAAAGGGAGAAGTTCACTATGGATGAAGGATACTACCGGGCTGTTATTTCAGCATTTGTGAGGCTCTACAAAAAGGGACTGATCTATCGAGGTGTCCGACTGGTGAACTGGGATCCAAAGACACAATCCGCCATTTCCGATGAGGAGGTTGTTTACAAAGAAGTCAAGGGACATCTCTGGTACTTCCGTTATCCGATTAAAGGGACTGACGGATATGTTGTGGTCGCTACTACACGTCCGGAGACGATGTTAGGGGATACGGGGGTTGCAGTCAATCCTAAGGATGATCGATATCGACACTTAATTGGGAGGACAGTCATTCTTCCGTTGGTGGGCAGGGAGTTGCCGATTATTGCAGATGAATATGTTGATCCGGAATTTGGTACGGGATGTCTTAAAGTGACACCAGCCCACGACCCCAATGACTTTGAAATGGGGAAAAAACATGATCTTGAAATGGTCAATATTCTAAATGAAGATGCTTCACTCAACAATAACGTTCCTGAGGAATTCCGCGGACTTGACAGATTTGAAGCCAGAGAAAAAGTTGTTCAGCGGTTACAAGATTTGGGATTAATGGAAAAAATAGAGGAATATACCACCAAAATAGGGTATTCCCAGCGAGGAGGAGTACCCATAGAACCGTATCTCTCTGAGCAATGGTTTATGAAGATGAACGACCTGGCAAGACCGGCATTGGAGGTAGTGAAAAATGGTGGAATTAAGTTTTATCCCGAACACTGGGTAAAAACCTACGAACATTGGATGGGGAACATTCGAGATTGGTGTATCAGCCGGCAGCTTTGGTGGGGTCACCGTATCCCAGTATGGACGCACAAGGATAACGGAGAGATATACTGTGAAGTGGAACCTCCGGAGGATTCCGGCAATTGGACGCAAGATCCGGACGTTTTGGATACCTGGGCGAGTTCCTGGCTGTGGCCAATTGGTGTTCATCACTGGCCAGAGGAGAGTGAGGATCTTCGCTACTTCCATCCAACAAATGATCTGGTGACGGGTCCTGATATAATTTTTTTCTGGGTGGCTCGCATGATTATGTCAAGCTTGGAATTTATGGGTGAAATACCATTTCAAAACGTCTACTTCACCGGGATGGTCCGAGATTTACAGGGGAGGAAAATGAGTAAATCCTTAGGGAATTCTCCGGATCCACTCTCAATTATTGACAAATACGGCGCGGATGCCCTGCGATTTGGGATTATGCTGATTGCTCCCCAGGGTCAAGACATTTTGTTCTCGGAAGATCGGATTGTTGTGGGGAGGAATTTCATGAATAAGCTGTGGAATGCCTCCCGGTTCCTCCTGTTGAATGGAGACACCGTGATTCCAAAACCTTTGAGTAAGTTGGATCAAGAAAAATTTGAGCTTGCCGATTTGTGGATTTTAAGCCGATTGAATCGAATGATTATGCAGGTGGACAAATTGTTTGAAGCCTATCGGTTCAACGGTATTGCGAAAAAAATTTACGATTTTACATGGTCTGATTTCTGTGATTGGTACGTGGAAGTTATCAAATCACGATTGTATGGAGATGATGATTCTTCCAAACAGATTGCTTTCAGTATCGCTATACATGTGGTTCGCAACATTTTAAAGGTTCTTCACCCTTTTGCACCCTTTATTACTGAAGAAATCTGGCAAAAATTCAAAGGGATTCAAATGGATCATGAGGAGCAAACGGACCTTGTGGTTTCAAATTGGCCAAATGTGAATGATGTTATGATCAATTCAGATGTCGAAAGTGAATTTAGGGAACTTCAAGTGGTAATTACAGGTATTCGTACCATTCGGAGCGTAATGAATGTGCCACCCGGGAGAAGATCTGATCTATTAATACGTGGCGATGATGGGGAGTTTGTCCGTACTCATATGAAAATAATTCATGATCTGGCAAAAGTAAATAATTTATCCATCGGGTCGGACTTGGGTAAACCACCACATGCTGCTACAGTTGTAGTGGGTGATATGGAACTTTTTATCCCTTTAGAAGGGCTGATAGACGTGAATAAAGAAAGAGAACGGCTGGCAAAAGAAATTGAGCAGATGGAAATAAGGCGACAACGAGCAGCGGAAAAATTAAACAATGAAAATTTCGTTTCCAGAGCTCCTGGTCAGGTGGTGGAAAAAGAGAGAAAAAGGCTTTTGGATATGTCCGAAAATCTGATAAAACTAAAACAGAATTTTGATGTTCTTATTCAATAAAATCTGTTCTTTGAGAGTAAGAATTAATCTTAATCGAAAATAATCCACAGTAGTCGCAACATTTAATCGATTGAATTGTATAGTGAGTGAGAAGTTAACATGAAAAAAGTATTTATATTTTTTATCCTGATCAATTTGGTTTCGAGCCAATCCAAGCGGGCAATGATTACTTTATATCGGGATGGATTTGGTCTGGTGAAACAACCCATTTCGTTTAAGCTTTCGAAAGGACGGAAAACCTTTTTCTATCCAAATATACCCGATAAAATGGAAGTGGATTCACCATTCTTATCCTTAAGTAAAGGCAAGGTAATATACCAAAGCTATAATCGCGATATTTTTGATACGTTTAATTACCTGAGGGATCAACTTGGGGAGCCTGTGACTATCACTTCTGGCGATGGGAAAACATTTAAAGGAAATCTCCTTGATGTTGATGATGGGTGGATCACGGTGGAAGGGAGAAAATCGATTAGGATATTTAATACTAGAGAGGTTGTGCAGATTTCAATCAGTGATAATAACACAAATACAAACGTGAGGACAAAACTTTCCTGGGAAATAAGCTCTAATCGGGATGGATTGGTTGTGGGTGAACTTGTTTACATTTCCCGGGGATTTGACTGGGATGCAGGATACAGGCTAATAGTATCAGCGAAAGGAACACGGGCTGTACTCATATCACAAGCGGTGCTTAAAAATGAAACGGATCTCGATTTCACCTCCGCCTCCATCAAGTTGGTGGAAGGTAATCTTCACCGTGTGACCCCATCAATTCCCAGAAGGAGAGCTATGGCAAGATCTGCCCTCACTGTTGTTACGGAAAAAGGTTCTGATATACCTCCTCCACCGTCCAGAGAAGAATTGGGTGATTATCACATTTATACAATTTCGGAAAGGTTAACTTTCCCTAAGAATGAATCGATTACGGTTACTTTGCAGCTGGACAGGGAGTTAGAAATTTCCCGACTTTATCTGTTTGAGAACAGCGAGCGGTCATCTAAAGAGGAACCGCTGGTTATTCAAATCTCATTTCGTAACGAGGAAAAAAATAAGCTCGGTATTCCCCTGCCCGCAGGTAAGCTACAGATATATAGAAAGTTGGCTGATAGGTCAATAGAATTTGCAGGTGAGGATAGATTGAAACAGGTTCCTGTCGGAGAAGTGGCAGAAATCATTGCCGGGAGGGCGTTTGACGTTATCGGAAAGAGAACTGTTGTGAATTATGATCGGAAAAGGAATAGCGAAGAAGCGGTTATCAGTCTGGAAATAAAAAATAAACGTGGCAACAGTATTAATGTTCAATTAACGGAACATATTTATGGAGATTGGGTGATCAAAAATCCATCTCACAATTATAAAAAAACAGATGCACAAACCATTCAGTTTGACCTGACACTACCTGCAAACAGCACTGAAATTGTCAGCTATACTTATCGTAAGGAGTGGAAGTAATCATAGAAAGGTTTCTCTATATCCTAAATCGGATAAACCATCCGACAGACTTCGGCGTGAGCTCAGTCGAACGCTGACGGATCCTGGGGATAACCAGAGATCCCGAAGGTTCGGGACGAAATTTCGGGATTAGTAATTTTGGTTTTCTAGGAGCCAATATATTTTACTATTGCCACTTTTCTGTTTATTGTATTTTGCCTCACCTTTGATTGTAATTTAAATATCGAGACTGTTGGAAAAAGAAATATTAAATACGTCTATCCAATTTGTTAAAGGGATAGGACCCAAGCGGGCTGAAGTCCTGAACAAGGAAGGAGTAAAGACAGTAAAAGACCTTCTTTACTATTTTCCTCGGCGTTATCTCGATAGAACCACTATCACGGATATACGGGATATTGAAAAGGATCTGGTGACTACAATCGTAGGGAGGATTGAAGCGGGAGGCGTCAGAAAATCGAGAAGAAGACAATATTACCAGGTGATTGTTGCTGACGGAACGGGGTTTTTAAATTGTACCTGGTTTAATGGTGTGGAATATATAAAAAATATTTTTACCATGGGGGATGTCGTTGCGTTTCATGGGAAAGTGGAATTTTATAATGGGTACCAGATTGTTCATCCGGAATATGATAAATTAGGTGAGGAAGAAAAAGATCCCCTCAATACCGGCGCTGTGATACCTCTGTACTCTTCTACACAATCGCTAAAAAATATAGGATTAGACAGCCGAGGGTTCAGACGAATATTGAAAAACGCACTTGAATTTCTTGATCATAAAATCCCTGATTTTTTTACTGATGAAATCAAAGAAAGCGAGAAACTATTACCTCTTGAAGATGCGTTAAGGCATATCCATTTTCCACCCGATACTGAGAGCTTGGGTAAAGCATCTTCCCGTTTAAAATTTGACGAACACTTTTTTCTTCAATTGTTAATGGCATTGAGGAAAATGAGTATCACTCAAATAAAGGGACGTGCTTATGATAAAACCGGACCTTATGTCAAGATTTTATACGATTCCCTCGAATTTGAATTGACCGGTGCACAGAAACGTGTGCTTCGGGAAATTCGGGAAGACTTAGCTTCACCCCACGTGATGAACAGATTGTTGCAGGGTGATGTGGGAGCGGGGAAGACCATTGTAGCATTATTGGCAGTGGCAATTGCTATAGGTAATGGAGTTCAGGTCGCTATCATGGCGCCCACTGAAATCCTCGCCTACCAGCATTATGGCACATTTAAGTCTTATTTTGATAAGATACATATTACAACTGCTTTGCTTGTGGGAAAACAGAAGGCGAGCGAACGAAAAAAAATTCTTGCAGGTATTTCTGATGGTCAAATCAAGATGGTAGTAGGAACACATGCGTTGATACAAGAAGACGTGCATTTTAAAGATTTGGGGTTTGTTATCATTGATGAACAACAACGGTTTGGTGTCGTTCAACGAGGTAATTTGTTGGAAAAGGGGTATAATCCGGATGTGCTCATCATGACGGCAACTCCGATCCCGCGCACTCTTGCTATCACTTATCATGGTGACATGGACCTCTCCGTTATTGATGAAATGCCGAAAGATCGAAAACCGGTTATTACCCGTGTCATCAATGAACAGACACTACCCAAAGTTTATCAATTCATCACTGATCAAGTAGAAAAAGGACAACAGTGTATTGTTGTTTATCCCCTGGTAGTGGAATCGGAGAAACTTGACCTGAAAGCTGCGGAAGAAGGGTTTAAATTTTTGTCAGAGTCAATATTCCCTAACTATTCAGTGGCTTTGATTCATGGACGAATGAAAATGGATGAGAAGGATGCCATCATGGACAAATTCTCTGCCAATGAGGTTCAGATTCTGGTTTCCACGACAGTCGTTGAAGTTGGCATTGATGTTCCGAATGCAACGGTTATGCTCATTGAGAATGCAGAACGGTTTGGGTTAACTCAACTACATCAACTGCGTGGCAGGATTGGACGCGGCACAGAAAAGGGGTATTGTATTCTTGTTCAGCGGAAAATTACCGATACCTCCCGACGCAGGTTAAATATCATTTCTCACACAACGAACGGATTTGAAATCTCTGACGAAGACCTTAAATTACGAGGCCCTGGTGAGTTTTATGGGACAAGGCAACACGGGTATTTGAAGTGGAAAATTGCAGATCTGGTAAACGATGGTCCAATCATTCGCCAGGCGAGAAAAACTGCATTTGATATCGTCAAGTCGGATCCCCGTCTTAGAAAACCGGAACATGAAGCTATTAGAATACGTTTTCTGGAAGATTATCAGCACATGTTGGAATTTGTAAATATTGGGTAAAAGGAGTTGAGTATGTCAGGAGAAAAACTTGATCAAGATGAGCAAATGTTCATTCACTTAATTTCATCATTTTCAAGCACAGCATGGATAGGATTGGGGAAGATAAAGAACCCGGTTACTGATAAAATCGAAAGGGATCTTCAACAGGCATCTTATGCCATAGATATGCTTGATATGCTTTCTCGACGGATGGGGGACAATTTATCAGACGCTGAAAAGAGGTTTTTGAATTCCGCCATTGGAGACTTGAAAATCAATTATGTTGATGAAGTTAAAAAATCTGAAGAAGCGAAAGACAAGGCGGATGCAGAGAAAGTGGATGAAAAGGAGAAAGATTCATTAGAGACTGGTGCTGTCTCAGATTTGGAAAATGATGAGGAGAGTGGAGAAAAAAAGACAGATGAAAACACAGAAGATAAATAATTTAATCGCGTTACTGCTATTTGTTGCCAGTTTTGCCGTCTACTTTGATACCATGGCGCCTACAGTCTCCTATTGGGACTGTGGTGAGTTTATTGCCACTTCTTATATTTTGGGTGTACCTCATCCCCCGGGGAGCCCTTTATACCTCATCATTGGGCGCATTTTTTCTATGCTCCCTTTCAGTAATGATGTTGCCTTCAGGGTAAACATAATTTCCCCCATAGTAAGCGCTCTCGCTGTGATGCTTCTCTATCTAATTATTGTTATGTTTGTGAAGCAGTTGAGAGGAGGCATAAAATCCCTCGAAGACAGAATTGTCATATTTGGATCGGGGATTGTCGGTTCGCTTGTGTTTGCCTTTACAGACAGCCATTGGTTTAATGCTGTGGAAGCGGAAGTGTATTCCATAAGCACGTTTCTTACCGCACTTGTGGTTTGGCTTATCCTTCGTTGGGCGGAGCGGTCTGAGAAAAGTGGAAATGAAAGATATTTCCTGATAATTGCTTATGTATTGGGGCTTTCTTCTGGTATACATCTTTTAAACTTATTAGCCCTGCCATTTATGGGGCTCATCATCTACTTTAAAAAATGGAAATTCTCCTGGGCTTCTTTTTTGGGATTAATGGGCATTGTTGCCGTTGCCTTTTTAATTATCTATAAAGGGATTATCAAAGGTCTGCCACAAATGGCTTTGAAGATTGGCATTGTTGGTATCGCAGGTTTAGTGATTCTCATCTTTGGTGTAACCATATACGTTATTGTACATCGCCGGCAACTTTTGTCAGTCATTTTTTCCTCTCTTGTTCTCATTATTATTGGCTATTCCACTTATAGCATCCTGTTCATTCGATCAAACCAAAACCCTTCCATTGATGAGAATGATCCGGAGACGATTGAACGAGCAATCTCGTACCTGGAGCGTGAACAATATGGAAATGTGGGTGTGTTTCCAAGACGATTTAAAAAAATCCCGCCTATACATGAGGTGGTTGGAGCACCAAGATCGAGAACACAAGAATACTCCAGCCGGCAAAATTTTCGATATATGAAATATGAATTTGGTAAACAGATGGAATTTTTGTGGGATTACCAAATTATAAAGATGTATATACGGTATTTTCTCTGGCAGTTTGCAGGTCGAGGCCCGGCAAATGAAACAGGTGTTTCAAATTTTGGAGCGAACCCAAATAGATCGGAGGATGGGGTAAATTGGTTTCAATTTGGCCTTCCATTCCCGCTTTTCCTTGGAATTTTTGGGATGTACTTCCAGTTTCGGAAAGACCATCTTCAAGCATTCTCAGTCATGACCTTATTTTTCATTACGGGACTTGCCATTATTTTTTATCTCAACCAGGATAATCCACAACCGAGGGAGCGGGATTATTCTTATGTAGGCAGTTTCTTTGCTTTTTCCATTTGGATCGGAATTGGATCAGCAGCACTACTCGATAAGTTATTCCAACTGTTATCATCCAGGGATTATCGGTTTAAAACTTCTTATCTGGCAATCGTCGGTTTGCTTGTGATTCCTGGAATTATGCTGAGCTCAAACTACTACCAGCATGATCGAAGCGGGAATTATGTGGCTTGGGATTATTCGTATAATATTTTACAAACGGTCGAACCGAACGGGATTATTTTTACCAATGGTGACAACGATACATTTCCCCTTTGGTATTTACAGGAAGTGGAAGGAATCAGAAAGGATGTGACGGTTGCGAATCTAAGTCTGCTAAATACTGAATGGTATATCAGACAATTGAGGGATTCCAGACCTAAGGGTTCCAGGTACATTAATCTAACAGATGAGCAGATTCGCGGTGAGGTCCCCATTGGCAGGAATCCTACAATCGGCGAATCTCTCTTTCTACGGCCAAGTAGATGGCGCAAAACCACGATCTCAATTCCTGTGGATAATGATGATGAAAATAAAGATGGTAAAATTTCCTGGAATGTAAAACCGACATTCGGTAAAAACGCGATTCGTGTGCAAGACCTGATGATTATGCACATCATAAATGAAAATAAATGGCGGATTCCTATTTATTTTGCTGTGACTGTTTCGAATAAAAACAAGATTGGGCTTGGGAAATATTTGCAAATGGAGGGACTTGCTTTTCGCTTGATGTCTCATAAAGCGCCTTTGATAGAGTATGATAAATTAAGTGAAAATATGTCAACCATAGTGACTGATACAACCTGGAGCACCGGTTACCAGCCGGGATACATGTACCGCAATCTGAATAACCCCGATGTTTATCTAAACCCCAATGTAAAAAAACTGCTGCAAAACTACCGGTCGGCATTACTCCAGTTAGCGGATAAAGATGTCCGGGAATTTGAGAAAATTACAAAACTTCCTTCACCGAATGATGATGAGATAGAACGGCAGAGGCAGAAAGCTTTGAAACATCTTGAATTAGCAACGACTGTAATTTCCGAAGAAACCATTCCTTTTACAAATGTAGGACTACAATTTCATATGGGCAGGCTCTATAAAAATTTAGGGGAGTTTGATCGTGCCATCCCCATTTTTGAATCGTTGTATCAGTTAAATCCAAGTGAGGGTATCATAATCAGGGAACTTGCAGATAGTTATTCTTTGCTTGAGGAATGGGATAAAGCGATATGGGTTGTCAGTTCCTGGTTAGACTACAACCGTCAAAGGCGTTCCCCTGCAGATTCGATTCTGTTTAAATCTCTATTAGAACTGTACAAACAAAAAAGGAGCCAGTCTGCAGAATCTTAAATCCGGAGATTATCCTCCGGTCTCCATTATTATTCCCCATTGGAATGGTATAGACATTTTATCCGAGTGTGTTGACTCACTGGCGAATTGTACCTATCCAAACCTTGAGATCATCATTGTGGATAATGCCTCCACCGATGGCAGTCCTGATTGGGTAGAGACACATCATTCCAAATTAAGACTAATCCGGTGTGAGAAAAACTACGGTTATGCCGGTGGTTGTAATCGAGGTGCAAAAGAAGCGAATGGGAAGTATCTGCTTTTTCTCAATAATGATACATCTCATGAGGTAGATTGGATCGAACCTTTGGTTGCAACTATGGAAGAAGATCCTTCGATTGCCGCTGTGCAACCCAAAATTCTTAATTATTATGAAAAAGATATGTTCGACTATGCTGGTGGTTCAGGAGGAGCCATGGATGTGTTATGTTTCCCATTTGCACGGGGACGCCTTTTCCTCACAAGGGAAAAAGACAGAGGACAATACGACAATTCTGTTCAAATCTTTTGGGCATCAGGAACAGCATTTTTGATGAGAAAATCAATATTCGAACAATCGGGTGGATTTGATGAGGTATTTTTTGCGCACCAGGAAGAGATTGATCTACAGTGGAGATTACAACTGATGGGATATAAAATATATGTAAATCCTCAGTCGACTATTTACCACAAAAATGCTCTGACTCTCCCCATGCATTCTCCCATGAAAAAGTATTTAAACCACAGGAACAGTCTGATGATGCTGTTAACAAATTATTCCCTCCCTGTTTCAATTTATCTGTTCCCAATCCGGCTCGCACTTGAATTTGTAGCTGTATTTTATGCCATCGCATTGTTTGACTTTCCCCATGTCACAGCAATTTTCCGATCCCTGTTCTGGATACTATTTCATCCTCATATTATTATCAGGCGTCGTCGTAAGGTAAGGAAACTGAGAAAAATTAAAGATCGAAACTTATTGAAATTTTTTTATAAGGGAAGTGTAATATTAGACTATTATTTGCTTAGAAAGAAATACTATTCCGATTTGATGCCCAAACCTGCCTTATAAATATCCTCATTATCCGGATCAATTTGTATTAGTTCAGTCAGTATTTTCTTCTGCTGTTTAAACTGTTTAGGAAGATTTGCCAATTCTTGAGCATGCGCATCTAAAAATATGGAGGTGTACCTTTCCCTGGGAAATTTGGTTGAAACCCAATTAAAATTTTCGATCATTTTAAGAAAAGACTCAGTTGAGCCGATGATGTTATCCTCCTGTAAAAGGGTAAAGCCTTCGTAGAAAAAGAATTTTGCAAGGCGCAGACCTCGGTTATTTGTAAGTTGGTCTACCAGATCAACCCTGTCGCTCCATCCTCTTGGATATTGGGATGATTTCCCACGAAATGTAAGTTCCCGTGCCATTTCATAAAACCGGGTTCCTGCAAATTGTTCATATGTGTCTGCTTCTCCAGCCAAGATAACATATCCGTAATACTGGAGGGTGCTTGCCAATGGCTCAAACAAAACAGGGGAATAGATTACCCCTTGTCCGGAAGAATAAGGGAAATGGACTATTTTTGCGAAGTACCTTTGGTCAAGCCCACTCGAAAAGAGGCATTGGGCGGAATAGATATTGATTCCTCCCTTGTCTGAAACGGTATCAAAGATTAAATGGATGGATAGTGGAATTTGCAGGTCGCCATATTCCTGATCCCAGGAAGTCGTTTCAAAAAACATTTTAATCTGGTTTTTCAAACCACCTGTAATTCGGCGGTGATTTTCCTTTAGTCGAGTATCATCGATGGTGACCTGGACGTCAACAAATTGAGCAAATAGTGTGGAGCTCCCGATTATGTACCAGAATAGAATTCTAAGTGAGAACATACTGGGCGAAAAGTAGAAACATTCCACACCAGCTTCAAGGAGAATTGTGATGATCACCCATTAAAAAATTCAACAGGAATCTATCATCACTCTTTGTAAATTTTTCATCATGGCAAATATACAATCTCTCATATCTACAGACAGAAAATTTCACCCAATTTGCGAAGTGGCGGGTATCCTTGGTGACAAATTGGGAATAGAGGTTTATGTTGTCGGGGGATATGTACGGGATCTGATCATCGGAAGGGAGTTGCATGATCTTGACATCATGGTGGTTGGTGATGGTATTGAGTTTGCTCGGCAATTGGCAAAAGTATTGTCTGCAGGATCCTTTGGAAAGATAAAAAATGTTATTCCATTTGAGCGATTTGGCACGGCTGCAATTCTCTATCAAGATGGACAGATCGAAGTCGCATCTGCCCGGAAGGAAGTTTACCAATTCGATTCTCGAAAACCTGCCGTTTCAAAAACCGATCTTGAAGGGGATCTTTCCCGGCGTGATTTTAATATTAATGCAATGGCAGTAAGTATAAACCGGAAAAACTTTGGTGATCTGTTTGATCCCTATGGTGGTATTCGGGATCTTAAAGCGAAAATCATTCGAACTCCCCTCGATCCTGATTCAACTTTTTCCGACGATCCGCTCAGAATGATGAGAGCCGTAAGATTTGCGGCACAACTCCAATTTAATTTAGATCAAGTTGTGATCGAGAGTATTGAAAGAAATGTTAGGAGAATCGAAATTGTATCTTCCGAGCGTATTACTGCTGAGTTTTATAAAATTCTGGGTACTGATCAGCCTTCGATTGGATTAGAACTGTTGCAGCATGCAGGTCTCATGAAGATCATCTTTCCCGAGATCTCGGAAATGTTTGGGCTCGAACAACCATTTGAGTGGCATCATAAGGATATATTCTATCATACGTTGCAGGTTGTGGATAATATCGCAGAGGTTTCCGATAATCTCGATTTGCGGTTTGCAGGGTTGGTTCATGACATAGGGAAACCAAGAACCCGTAGGTTGGAATCAAAAAAAGGATGGACATTTCACGGACACGACTTTTTGGGTGCAAAGATGCTGGAAAAGATAGCCCAGCGTATGCGTCTTTCTAATAAGACCAAAGATTACTTACAAAAGTTAGTTAACCTTCATCTACGTCCCATTGCTCTTGCGAAAGAGGGTGTCACAGATGCCGCTATTCGTCGGTTAATGGTGGACGGAGGAGACGAAATAGATGATCTCATGATTCTATGTCGTGCAGACATTACTTCAAAAAATCCAAATTTAGTGAGAAAATACTTAGGAAACTTTGAACGGGTAGATCTTATGATACACGATGTTAAGGAAAGAGACGCCATGCGAGCCTTTCAATCCCCTGTGCGGGGAGATGTAATTATGAAAGAGTGTGGATTAAAACCTGGTCCCGTGATTGGGAGAATTAAAAAGAGAATTGAAAATGCCATCTTAGAAGGAGAAATTGAAAACAGTTATGAAGCGGCATTCGACTATTTAAATAAGATAAAGGATGAATACGCAAGTAAGTAGAAATTGTATATATTCCGTCACACAAATCTCTGTTGAAAGTGATATGATTAGAAAATACAACGTTGTTTATTCTTTAATGATAAAAACAATTTTTTTCTCTTTGATTATCTGCCAACTGTATGGACAATCTGTCTATAATTTAAATGACTGTCTGGAGATTGCATCAAAGAACAATCCGAGTCTTAAAATTTCCAGGTTAAGGGTTGAATCCGCACAGGCAGGAAAGCAAGGCTCGTGGTCAAATATTTTACCTTCTGCGAATTATTCCATGACAAGGTCAACCCAGAAATCATACTATAGCCCTCAGTATGATTGGGATTTACCAACTCAGGAATTTTATTCCGGAGTTGTGTCTCTGAGTCAGAACATTTTTGATGGTGGACAATGGCGGAATCAAATGAGAGCTTCTGACAACAATTACTGGTCGAGTCAACTTGCTGAGCAGAACAACCGTATCACTATTGCACTGAACGTTAAAAAAACTTTTTATCAATATTTAGAGGATTTACAACTATTAGAGGTAGCGAAACAGTCAAACGAATTGGCAAAACAACAGATGGAACTTGTTGAACACCAATATGAAATTGAAGCAGTAGCCAGAACGGATTTGCTAAAACAGAAGGTTCGTCTTGGAAATTCCAAAGTGGAATTTTTAAATCAACAGGTGGCAGTAAAAAATTCTCTTAACCAATTATCCAATATCATGGGGATTGGATTGGGTTCTGATTTTGTTGTAGTAGACACCCCGGAAGACCTTGAAATAATAGAATCTTTTCAGCATTACTGGGAAATTGTTCAGGCGAATAATCCGACCTTAATGGTAAAAAAATCTCAAATAAAAGGTGCGGAATTGTCCCTAAAAATTAGTATGGGCGCTGTATACCCTTCTCTATCGACTCTCCTGTATTATGACGCTACGGGTGACGGTATTAACTACCTCTTTTCTGATTTCAAAGACAATTGGCGTTTTCAAACGCGTTTGACTCTATCGTACCCAATTTTTACCGGACTGTTACGGAAAAATCAAATCGAACAAGCTAAAATAGATTTCAAAATACAAAACGAGGAATACAGGGACATTTTCAACAATTTAGAGGTTCAACTGGACCTGATTATACTGCAGTTGAATAATCTTCAAACTATACTTCCAATCTTTGAGACTACAAAGGTTTCTGCAGAAGAAGATTTGCGTCTGGCACAGAAAAGATATAATCTGGGAGCAGCGACTATTTTTGATGTGTTGGATGCTCAGCTCTCTGTAACTCGAGCGAATAGCTCCCTTGTAAGAGCTGTTTATGATGAAAAAATATTAAGAGCTGAACTTAAAGCATTATTGGGAGAAATTTAAGCTGGATTGTCCACACACAGTGTCCTTAGGTTAAGTGTAAAGCGAGGAGATATGGTTAAAAAAACTCGGAAGAAGCGACGTAAAATTATCATTATATCAATAATTATCATCATTATTGTGATAGGCATCGGAGTTTGGATGATGTGGTCCGGAGAAAAACCGATAGAAGTCCAAACGGAAAAAGTGAGGCTACAGAAAATAATTCATAAAGTTACGGCTTCTGGCAAACTCCAACCTCAGATTGAAGTGAACATCTCTGCGAACATCAGTGCATTAATCATGGAGATAACCGTTGAAGAAGGGGATTCTGTGAGAATGGGACAACACCTGATTTCTCTGGATAGAACTCGCTATGAAGCTGCTCTGGAACAGACTTATTCCCAATTAAAGTCAGCAAAAGCAAGTTTGGTGGAGGCGACAGCCAGGAAAGTGAGAGCGGAGAAATTATATGGTGAACAATTAATATCCAGCCAGGACTTGGAATCTGTGGTTGCAAAATTTGAACTGGCAGAAAGTCAAGTGGAATTGGCACAGGCAGCTTTAATAACTACAATGGATGACCTCTCCAAAACTATGTTATTGGCGCCACGCTCTGGAATTGTTACACAGATTCACAAGGAGGCCGGAGAACAAGCGTTAGGTTCGATATTTCAAGCGGATGTTTTAATGACGATTGCGGACTTGAGTAAAATTGAAGTGGTGGTAGAGGTTAACGAAAATGATGTAGTAGACGTTTCAGTTGGCGATACTGCCGAAATCGAAATTGATGCAATTCAGGACTCCATTTTTTACGGAGTTGTGAAGGAAATATCTCAAGTAGCAAAGACAACCGCTATGGGAACGCAGGAACAGGTCACAAATTTTGATGTAAAAATTCGTATGCTGGAAGTTCCTGAAAGTATTCGACAGGGTATGTCTGCTACTGCCAGTATCATAACAGATGTACGAGAGAATGTGCCGGCTATTCCTATTCAGGCATTAACCGTTAGGTTGCCTAAACCGCAATGGAACGAAAGCGAAGAATTGAGCGGTGATCCACAGGCACAAAGCAATAATCAAAGCCGGTCTCGTCGAAATGGTGACGGGAGTTGGAAAAAACAAAAGTTAGTAGAAGTTGTTTTTGTTTTGAGTGATACAATTGACACAAAAGGGTCCATTCCTGATAAGTGGAAAAAAGTTAAAGGGGACTTTTTTACATTACAGAGGAAAGTAAAGGTGGGGTTATCCAGTGAAACACACTACGAAGTGTTATCAGGATTGAGAGAGGGAGATGAAATCGTTATTGGAAGTTACAAAGCGATTTCCCGGGAATTGGAAAACAATACCCCGGTTATTAAAAAACAAAATGGTAATCGTAAAAACCGGTATAAATGGAGACAGGACTAAATACTATGTTAGAATTCAATATTCTAACCTGATCTCCCTAGGATCCTGCGGATGTTCCTTCATCCCGAAACTTCGGGATGGCGAATATTCCAAGCTAAGAATAATTTAATGCAATATCCCCAATATTTCAAATGCTCCCACTGATTTCTCTTCGCGGAATAACAAAAGTTTACGATATAGGTAAGGATCAGCAGGTTCGAGCTTTAAACGGGATAGATGTTTTGATTGAGAAAAACGAATATATATCCATCATGGGACCATCCGGTTCGGGGAAATCCACCCTAATGAATATTATAGGATGTCTGGATACCCCCACCGACGGAACCTATGAATTTGAAGGTGAAATGGTACACGATATGGATGACAACCAATTGGCGTCAATACGGAACCGGAAAATTGGGTTTGTCTTTCAAACTTTTAATCTTCTGCCCAGAGCTTCTGCATTACGGAATGTAGAGCTTCCTTTGATTTATGCAGGAATTTCCAGCGAAGACCGAAAAGATCGAGCAGAACAGGCTTTGGAGATGGTTGGATTAGCCGATAGGATGGATCATAAGCCCAACGAGCTATCCGGTGGGGAGTGCCAAAGAGTAGCTATTGCACGGGCACTGGTAACTCATCCTTCTATTATCCTTGCTGATGAACCCACTGGAAATCTCGACTCGAAAACAGGTGAGGAGATTATGAGGATTTTTGACTCAATGAAAAACGAGGGTAACACCATCATTCTGGTGACTCATGAACGATATATTGCTGAACATGCTAACCGCTCGATCCACATTCTCGATGGCCAGATTTCAGACGATATTCGGAAGTTTTGAACTGTGATAAATATACTGATAGAAAATCTGAAAATTGCTTTGGTTGCCATTGGCTCGAATCGGTCCAGGTCCCTTTTAACCACTTTAGGAATAATCATCGGCATCCTTGCAGTTACCCTCATGGGTACTCTTATTTCCGGTTTGGATCGTTCTTTCGAAAAAAGTTTATCCTTTATGGCAAGGGATGTACTATTTATTACAAAACACAAATGGTTTGGCAATGAAGACTGGTGGGAAGTAAGGAATCGAAGAAACATGAAAGTTGAGTATGCGGACATGATAAAGGATATTTCTGACTACGCTATCGCAACCGCTCCGATTGTTTCTCGGATTTCTACGATTAAATACAAGGAAAAAAGTGTATTGAATGTCCGCACAACGGGGACAACGGATGAATATTTGCAAACGACCACCATTACAATTGAAAACGGTCGATTTTTCACAGCGGGAGAAAATAGAGCGGGATCACCTATTTGTGTCATTGGATATGATGTGGCTCAAGAGCTTTTTGAAAATATGGATCCCATTGGTAAAAAGATAAAATTTGGTCCCCATCAATTAAGGATAATCGGTGTGATAGAGAAACAAGGGAAATTTTGTTCTAATCCATGAGGATGGCTCATTTAACCCGTTTGTGCCCCTTTTGAGGGAGTATAGCTTTGATGCTCTGGAGGCTTTGACCCCTCTACCTCAGGGAGATGCGACCCTGGAAGATGATGAAAGAGGCCCTGGGAGATAAAATACTTATGGATGGAATCCCGGTTATCCTGTTCACGTCCCAGTATTCCTACAAGGATTTGGAGAGATTCACTACTAAAGTTTTAGATGTATTTTCACCAAATTTGATTCTGGGGGTATCAGATGAAGTACCTCCAACTGCTGATATAGAGAATGTAAAATTTGTATCCGAACTTGTGAGGGATTTTGGAGTAAGGTAATCACCATGACACATCACGAAAGGGTAATGAAAGCGTTAAGTCATGAGGAGCCAAATCGGGTTCCTATCGATACAGGAGGGACATTCAGCAATGGTCAAGAATGACAAGAATGCAGAAATAATTGTAGTTTCCCACACACATTGGGACCGTGAATGGTATCTCACATTTCAGCAGTTTAGGCACCAGCTTGTAAAGCTTATAGATCACCTGCTTGAGATCCTGGAGAAGGATGAGAAGTATGTGAACTTTATGCTGGATGGTCAGACCATAGTGCTGGAGGATTACCTGGAGATACGCCCGGAAAATAAGGAAAGGTTAAAGAAGTGGATAAAGGAAGGGAGGATAGACGTTGGGCCCTGGTATGTTCAGCCGGACGAGTTCCTGGTCTCTGAGGAGTCTTTGATCAGGAACTTAATGCTTGGGCACAGGATCGGGAAGGAGTTCGGCAACGTCATGAAACATGGGTATCTACCGGATTCCTTTGGCCATGTCTCTCAGATACCCCAGATTCTGCAGGGTTTTGATATAGATACCGCATTCATCATGCGGGGGGTAGGAGATGAAGCGGGTCAAACGGAGTTTTACTGGGAGGCTCCTGATGGTTCAAGGGTGCTCACTCATTGCTTCCTTAGCGGTTACGGCAACGCCGCAGCCTTGAAACCTAACCCCGAGCAGCTTAATGATCTGCGAGATCTCCTCCTCTCTAAGGCTTCAACCGATACTCTGCTTTTGATGAATGGCGGTGATCATCTGGCTCCGGAACCTGATCTGACGGATATCATCGACCACTTAAATGAAAAGATCCCTGAAAAGGTCATTCACGGAACGCTCACCAGCTTCGTTAATAAGGTGAGGGGAAAAGAGCCAAAGCTTGACACATTGAAAGGGGAGTTCAGATCCAGCAAAAGGTCTGTTATATTGTCTGGGACACTATCATCAAGGATCTATTTGAAACAGATGAATACCAAAACACAGACCCTTTTGGAAAGATATGCTGAGCCAATCTCTGCGATAGGATGGACTTTGGGAGCAAATTATCCGGCTTCCTTCCTCCAAGAGGCCTGGAAGCTCCTTCTGAAGAATCACGCACATGACTCGATCTGCGGCTGTTCGATCGACCAGGTTCATGATGAGATGGAGACCAGGTTTGAGCAGGCCCAGCAGATCGCTTGGGAACTGATCAAGGACGGCCTTCGAGGGATAGGAAGGCGGGTAAACTTCGAAAGTAAAGATGGAGAGATACCTATCCTGGTGTTCAATCCCAGCCAATGGAGGAGAACAGATAGAGCAACAGTAAGTGTAAATCCTGCCATCAACCCTCAGTATGGCAAGAGGACCTCGCTACCTATGGAAGTTGAGGAGATCGACCTGGATAGATGTATCTTGAAGGATCCGAGTGGGAATACAATCCCGTTTAGGATCGATTATGAGGAGCTAGTTCCGGAGGACATACTGAACAAGGCCAAATGGGGTATAAAGAAGGTGATCTCCTTCCGAGCTGAGGACCTGCCTCCCTTTGGATATAAGGTGTATAAACTCACACCGGGCTTAGAGGAGCAGGTAGGAGGCTTGGCAGTGGGTGATAAGACCATTGAGAACGAGTTTTACAAAGTAAGAGTACAAGATGATGGATCCTTGATTATAGAGGATAAGGAAACCGGAGAAATTTATAGGAATTTTAATCACTTCGAGGACTCCGGAGATGCCGGTGATGAGTATAACTACTCTCCTCCTAAGAAGCAGGAGGTCTTCACCTCCAAGGGGATCAGAGCGGATATCAGGTTGATAGAGGATGGGCCGGATAGGGCGATCATTCGAATAGAGCAAATTCTAGGGCTTCCAAGGGGTTTGAGCGAAGATAGGGGGGGCAGGAGCAAGGAGAGGACGGATGAGAATATCACAAGTTTCGTCACACTGGAGAAAGGGGTGAGGAGGATAGATATCAGGACTATAATAGAGAACAAGGTGAAAGATCATCGGCTAAGAGTCGTATTCCCTACTGGAATCAATGCGAAGGAGTCGATGGCGGAGAGCGCCTTCAGTGTGGTAGATCGTCCAACCAAGACACCCGAAGGTGAGGGCTGGATCGAGAAGCCGAGCCCGACGCATCCCCAAGGACGGTTTGTAGCAGTTGAGGATGGAGATAGAGGGGTGGCGATCTTAAACAGGGGCCTTCCAGAATATGAGGTTGCAGAGGACAGAGGGATCTACCTTACCTTATTAAGGTGCGTTGGCTGGCTCTCCAGGGATGACCTCCAAACGAGAGAGGGTCATGCCGGGCCTGGTTGTGAGACGCCAGGAGCCCAATGTATAGGGGAGCATGAATTCGAATACTCCATTCTGCCTTATTCCAGGACATGGGAGGAGGCCCAGATTTGGAAGCAGGCTATAGATTTTAACGTCCCTCTGCTAGGTTCCACGATTGAGGGTAAGGGTAAGCTCCCACGAGAATTCAGCTTTTTATCTGTTGAACCTGATAAGCTAGTGATAAGCGCGATCAAGAGGGCAGAGGAGGAGGATTCATTGATCGTCCGGCTCTATAACATCACGGATAGGACGATTGAAGGCTTTATTGAGACGTATAAGAAGCTTAGAAGAGCGGCAGAGACGAATTTGAATGAGGAACCTAAAGGGGAACTGCCTGTAGAATTAAATTCTAAAGTTCCCTTAATTGTGAAAGGATTGGAGATAAAGACGATCAGATTGATCTTTTAAGAGTAAAGTCTTTATCAAAGCCATTAACAAAGGGAATCTATTTCAACAGGTCCATAGAAGGTTGAAATGATTTCTAAGATAGAATACGAAAGAGCTTGTAAGAAGACTTTAGAATATTTTAGAAAAGTCAAAATCATGTTAACCGACGAGGAGAAAGAGAATATCGAGGTGACCCACCTGGGTCTTGGTCGATTAGAAGAAATTGGAGTACAAATACTAATTTACATTAACACCGGCCGCTACTGTGCCAAAGAGCTGGTATTATTCCCCAGGCAGACTTGTCCTGAGCATCGCCAACCCGAAATCGATGGAGCATATACTCGAAAAGTCCTGAAAAAAGCAAAAGAATTAGGGAGGATTACTTCCTTAGATACGGCTTGGGATACTACTGGGAGATGGTTAAAGACAATAGAACCCTGTCTCTCCTTTATCGATTATCTCTTTCCTAGCATCGAGGAGGCGACGGAAATCACCGGAGAGAGGAAACCAGGAAAGATCGCCGATTCCCTCTTGAAGAGGGGAGTAGGCAGAGTGGCTTTGGAGATGGTTGGATTAGCCGATAGGATGGATCATAAGCCCAACGAGCTATCCGGTGGGGAGTGCCAAAGAGTAGCTATTGCACGGGCACTGGTAACTCATCCTTCTATTATCCTTGCTGATGAACCCACTGGAAATCTCGACTCGAAAACAGGTGAGGAGATTATGAGGATTTTTGACTCAATGAAAAACGAGGGTAACACCATCATTCTGGTGACTCATGAACGATATATTGCAGAGCATGCTAACCGCTCGATCCACATTCTCGATGGCCAGATTTCAGACGATATTCGGAAGTTTTGAACTGTGATAAATATACTGATAGAAAATCTGAAAATTGCTTTGGTTGCCATTGGCTCGAATCGGTCCAGGTCCCTTTTAACCACTTTAGGAATAATCATCGGCATCCTTGCAGTTACCCTCATGGGTACTCTTATTTCCGGTTTGGATCGTTCATTCGAAAAAAGTTTATCCTTTATGGCAAGGGATGTACTATTTATTACAAAACACAAATGGTTTGGCAATGAAGACTGGTGGGAAGTAAGGAATCGAAGAAACATGAAAGTTGAGTATGCGGACATGATAAAGGATATTTCTGACTACGCTATCGCAACCGCTCCGATTGTTTCTCGGATTTCTACGATTAAATACAAAGAAAAAAGTGTATTGAATGTCCGAACAACAGGGACAACGGATGAATATTTGCAAACGACCACCATTACAATTGAAAACGGTCGATTTTTCACAGCGGGAGAAAATAGAGCGGGATCACCTATTTGTGTCATTGGATATGATGTGGCTCAAGAGCTTTTTGAAAATATGGATCCCATTGGTAAAAAGATAAAATTTGGTCCCTATCAATTAAGGATAATCGGTGTGATAGAGAGACAAGGGAAATTTTTGGGGCTTTTCAGCCTGGATAATCAGGCAATTGTACCGTTAGGAACATTTCAAAGAATGTTTGCCCGTCGCGGTTGGACTCAAATCAATGTAAAGGTTCCCATGACTCGGATTGAAGAGGCCAAAGATGAACTCACATCTATCATGAGAAGAATTCGGGGCTTGCGACCACAAGAGGAAAATGACTTTGCAATCAATCAGCAGGAAGCTTTCAGGGACCGGTTTAACATGATGAAAATGGCGATAGGGGGTACGGGTGTGTTTATTACAATACTTTCGCTGGTAGTTGGTGGTATCGGGATTATGAATATCATGTTTGTATCCGTAAGAGAAAGAACCAGAGAAATTGGGATTCGAAAGGCTCTCGGCGCTACTCCAAGGGTAATCCTGCTTCAGTTCCTGTTTGAAGCTGTGATTATTTGTGGAATGGCAGGCTTAATTGGATTGGGTTTATCCTACGTGGGTAGTATTGTAATTGATAAATTTGTCTTTCCATCAACTATGCCCTTATGGCTAACAGGAGTTGCCTTCGGACTTTCACTTTTGGTGGGAGTTATTTCCGGATTGGGACCTGCTTCAAAAGCCGCCAGGCAAAATCCGATTGAAGCATTGAGATATGAGTAAAATTAATCAAAAAAGGAGGTTTAGACTGGTAATCCAGGAACTGAATGAGAGCTTAAAAATGGCTCTCGAAGCAATAAGGGATAATAAGCTCCGTTCCACATTAACTCTACTGGGGATTGTCATCGGTGTCTTTTCTGTCATTGGTGTAATGACCGCAATCCGAACGCTTGAATCTTCACTGGAAAAAGGTCTCAATATATTTGGGAGTAACACTTTTGGGATACAAAAATATCCGGCAATCAGTTTGGGTTGGCATTCCAGGATGAAATATCACAATCGGAAAAATATTACTTTGGATCAGTTTGAAAAAGTCAAGGAACGTGCCCAGAAACCAAAAACTGTTTCCGTGGGTGATGATAAATGGGGAATGACTGTAAAATATGATGATCGGCGAACAAAAGGAAATGTGGTTATACATGCAGGGGATGAATGGACTTTGAAAAATTTTAACATGTTTATTGCAGATGGGAGAAATGTCACTCATGAGGACAACCAATTTTATCGAAAAGTTTGTGTACTTGGAATGGATGTGGTCGATCTGTTATTTCCTTTCGAAGACCCTCTCGGAAAAGTTGTGGAGATGGATGGTCAGAAATACTTGGTTATCGGGATCACAGAACGTTCCGGTCAAATGTTTGGAGAAAGCAGGGATAATTTTATAACCATACCCATTTCAACGTATTTGAATAAGTATGGAAGTAGTTGGACGTCACTTGATATCACTGTAGAAGCTCTTTCGGCAGAGTTGTATGAGGAGACTATGGACGAGGTTGTGGGCATTCTCAGAACCATTCGTAAGCTACCCCCGGGTGAGGATAACGATTTTGAGGTGGTATCCAACCAGACCCTTCTGAATACAATTGGGAGTTTCACCGGAGGTGTAAAGATTTTTGCTTTTGTCATCAGCATCATTGCATTGGTAGTTGCAGGCATTGGAATCATGAATATCATGCTCGTCTCCGTAACCGAAAGAATAAAAGAGATTGGGATTAGAAAAGCAGTTGGAGCAACACGAAAAAACATCCTCGTTCAATTCCTGATGGAAGCAGTATTTTTAAGTGAATTCGGCGGGATTATCGGTGTTGCTCTCGGTATTGCCGGAGGGAATGTTGTAGCTGTTGTATTCGATATACCTGCTGTTATACCTATCGATTGGGCGATTTACGGTCTTTTGGTCTGTTCCCTTATTGGAATTGGTTTCGGAAGTTATCCCGCCTATCGGGCAGCAAAGCTTGATCCCATTGAATCGTTGAGGCATGAATGATGTGGGATTATTTTACTGTATCGCCTGCCTGTCGTTAGGCAACCACTTACCAGTCCCCTGTACAGTCGCTTCGCTCCTTACAGGGCAGGCACTCACCCCCGTACAGTCGCAAGCTCCTTACGGGGCAGGCAGTTACTGCTCTACCAGTTACTACTCACCGCTCACTACTTCCTCAGCCTTAACCTTTCAATAGTATTTCCCGTAGCTGTTCCGCATACCTTCGACTATCTTCATCGTCCGTTACTATCTCGATCTCCTCCGGACGTGTTACGCCGAGACCAAGTTCAACGGCTC
>JADFPG010000131.1 GCA_022562455.1 Fidelibacterota bacterium
ATGGAGGTTCCCTGCCCGATACCGATGTGTCGGGAGCGGGGAATCCTACAGCGTCCACCCCGCCTGCCACTCACAAGTTCGTGTGGTAGACAGGCAAGACAGGTTTAAAATACCTGAAAACCGATAAGCCGCTGACGACCAGTAGCTTTCTTTATACCTGCCCGCTCTTTAGAGAAGGAAACAGGCGGGGAATACCTCCTCCTTGTAAGGTCTAACTTCCGATATAAAACAAGATACAGTGACGCTGTTGAAAAATTGAGGATTTTTGGAAAATAGAAAAATAGAACGGTTCGACGCTGTCACGTTAGGGCTTCCATTACGACCCTTTCTGACAATGAAAAAGTCCCTGAAATTCGGAGGCTTTAATGTATAACCATTTGAAATAATTAAGTCTAACGGATAAAGTCAATTAATTAATCTGATTTTTCTTGCTCCATCTCAATAATGATGAAGTGCGCTTTATCAGAGGTAAGTGTAAACTCCATATTAGCCTGGCCGTATATCTTCAATGAATCACGTTCTTTTAAAGAGGGATATTGATTAATATTTATGCTTCCTTCAAAGCAGAAGATATATGCCTGGCGACCTTCTTTTAGAATGAAGGATATACTCTTATCTTTTACTGTTAATTCAGATACATAGACATTTATATCTTGACAAATATAAAGCGGGGCAAGGTCTTTATTTTTTGAACCGGATATAATTTGTAATAATTTATTGTTTCTGTCTTCGAAAGAAAATTTATGGAGATCATATCTAACAAGTAGATTTTTTGCCTCTGGTAAAATCCATATTTGAAGAAAACGGCACCAATCATTCTGCTCATTAAGCTCAGAATGCGTCAAGCCCATCCCAGCTGAAATACACTGTACATGTCCACGACTAAGAACTTCATGGTTACCAACACTGTCACGATGTGTAAGTTTCCCGGCAACTATATAACTGAAAATTTCCATATCATGGTGAGGATGAGTATCAAAACCGCTATTAGGCTTTACATTATCATCATTTATTACTCTTAAAACTCCAAAATTCATATTTTTAGGATCATAATAATTGGCAAACGAAAAATGAAAATATGTATTCGCCGGATGCGTATCACTAGCCTCCAAATAATAAAGGTCTTCAGCTTTTATTTTTTTGTATTTTTTTATCATCTACTCCTTTCCTTTTGTTTGTGTTGTAGATGGCTAACGGGGTAAGTCACCGGCGTGTCCCGATTTATCGGGATCACCACAGAACTTTCCCTTTTCAAATTTACAATTGTTAAACTTCCAAACATTGAATTCACCTGTCCCTCGTAACGAAGTGTAGAGGGACGCTACTTCTGTTTCACGTCAGGTGGACTGAGGGTTAGGTGGAGGCTCCTTATACCATTGATGCACATACTTGTATTTCTTTTTCCAAATTATCTGAGATTTTATCTGTTTCCAGTTCAATGTCGTAATGCGATTGAAGATTCATCCAGAACTGTGCTGACATCTTAAAATATCTACCCAACCTTAACGCGGTGTTTGCGGATACGGCTCTCTTACCTTGCACAATCTCATTGATCCTACGCGGTGGTACATTAATATCCTTTGAAAGTCTATATTGTGTTATACCCATTGGTTTCAGAAATTCTTCCAGTAGTATCTCACCGGGATGAATGGGTGGTATCTTCGTTTTATTCACCATTTCTTTGTCTCCTAACGGAAAAAGTAACCTGCACAAACTTGGACTAAACTCGTGTTGATCACTGAACACAATGATACCCAAATCTCTCTAATTTGCACAATCAAGCTATCAAGTTTTTGTGTCAGGTTAACTGGATGTTATGTGGTTTTTCAATGTTTCATTAATCCACTTATTAAGGCTTTTTCCTGATTGAACAGCTTTTAGATAAATCTGATGATGAAGTGAAGGTGAAACCCGCACAACAAATTTACCGGAAAAGGGTTTATCCGGTTTTTCATTCAAATCTTCGCAAAACTCAAGGTAATCGTCGATTGAGTCATGGAAAGCATTTTCAATTTCATCAACACTTTGACCTTGGAATGTAATCACATCTTTTGTGTCCAGAACTTCACCATGAAATATTTTGGCTTCATCGTCAAAAACAACATTACCTGTATATCCTTTGTAATTCATCATTTTATCACTCCTGCTTCTTTTAAGAAACGACGCATGGACTTTAAAGCACCTTTATCAGTCTCTTTTCTTGGATGTGGTCGATGGAAAACGGCTCGTATATTATTTAAATATATTCTAATTCGTGAACCACGACCTTCACTTAATTTGGCACCTAATGCAATCAGCATCTTTTCAATATTATCCCATTTGACATTGGATTTTACCGGGTCTTCAAAAATGTCCTTTAAAGTCTTTTGGTGCCTTTTACCCAGTTTCACCATAGTATCAAGTTACAGTATCATATATTATACTGTAAAGAATTAATTTTAACTCAACTTTACTTTAACTGAAAACCATATAACGGAAAAAGTAACCGGCGTGAAACTTTTCATCGCAGAACCTCTCCTCTTCAAATTTACGTATGTTAAATCACCAAACATCGAAATTACGCTGCAATTGTTTCACGTCCGGTTAACTACGGGTTAGCCAGCAATTTTCTGATTGTACATTCTGTGAAGTTTCCTCCCTCTGCGTCTCATTTCTTGAATACTATCAAATCCTTTATCGTGTATTAGTATTTCTTGAATATCTTCTGGAAATGATCCAAGTTTTATTTTGTATGTACATACTCTAACAATTTTTGTGAGTTCATCTACAAGACAATCAGTTAACTGTGGATTAAAACTTTTCCCAATTAATATCCCTCTTATTTTTGTTCTAGGTGTTAAGTCAAATCTCATATGTTTTGATATAATATTTATACCGGTTTTACCCCCATATTTCTGTAAATATCTAAAAAAGTTAATATAACCAAGAAGTTGTAAAAAGTCTCTAGACGTTAGATTTTCAACTTTTAGTTCAACAATCGTTAGTTCTGCCTTTTTAAGGACAGGAGTCGCCAGTAAATCAATTCTTTTTGGATGAGTTTTAGTTCCAACAATATGTGAACCAAAAAGAGTTTGTTCTTCAATAAAATCTGTATAAGTGGTCGGAGCAAATTCCTTATCTAAAATTTTATATCTCATACGTCTTGTAGTTTTTTTACCTACAGGCCATATTTCTAATATCTCGTTCTTCCAGAGAAAATTTCTCAAATAGTCTTCAGGTTTCATCGTTCACACCCTTCACTTTAATAAAGATAAACATACAAAAAGATTGCTAGCTAACGGATGAAATAACCTGCGTGAAAATTTTCACCACAAGTATTTCCTTTTTCCAAATTTATTTTCTTAAAACCGCTAACCATTGAAATCACGCATCCACTATTTCACATCAGGCTGATTGGGGGTTAGCAGGTAATTGTATTGGTAACATTGAGTTACCTTGCAATTTCAAAACCAGCAATTTGAAAATGTTTATCTAAAGTGCAAACTTTCTTTATGTTGTGATTTTTCATTAACACAAAAGATGTACAATCGGTAAAACTAAAATTGTGTTCTTTCAACTTTTTCAGCATATCCCAAGCAAGCAAATCAATATCTTTCGAAACTCTAAATAATTGACAGGATTCTTCTGACCAAAGTGAATTGATAAAGGGTTCAAATTGTGCCAACGATAACTTTCTGACACGGAATAAAGTTATTAACTCATCCAGCACATAATTGGATGTTACAAAAACGTCATCACTATTTTTTAAAATTTTAAAGACTCTTTTATGTTGTGAATCTCGTTTATCGAAAAACGCATAAAATGCACTCGTATCAATGAACAATGCTTTAGATGCCATAAATCAATTCATCCACTTTAAGCGAAGTATCCGTAAAATCAGTTTCTACGGTTCCTGAAAATTTTAAGAAATTCTCATTTTGCTTTTTCTTTAAGAACGATGCTTCAAAAACTAACGGAATAATAATTACTTCTACTTCCTGATTATTGAGCTTTTTCAATTCATTAAAGGAAATTGAATTATTTTTTACTGTTGTTATTTTCTTAATGGCTTCCATATTATTTCCCCTTTTAATATTACCTGCTAACTTGTTTTTAACCCGCCAATTTTCCGTATAAATACACTAACACCAAGTATTCCCTGGGAAAATGCAGAATTGTTATTTTCTTTCTCTGATCCCGTATACATTGTATTTTATCCCTCCTAAAAATCGGGCACTTATCCTATAATCGATTTCAATTTAAATTAATTACAAATGAAGCACAAACCAAAACTTCCCCGCCTGAACGGCACCTGCCCGAATGACATGGTCAGGCGGGTAGTCGGGCAGGTCGACCAATTCAGATACCTTATCCGGACTAAACACTACAACCTACGGAAGGAAAACACTTATGTCGATTGGGTATAGAGATTTATTTTTTTCCATAACAAACAACATACGGCTACCCTGAGTAACTTTGAGTCAGGTCAACCCTGAAAGCGAATCCATCCCGAAGCTACGGGACTACGGGGCAGGCACTCACCAATCACCAGTTACCACTCTACCAGTTACCACTCTACCAGTTACCACTCCACCAGTTACCACTCACAAATTACCCATCCTCCGGTACTAACGCCACAATCCGCAGCGGTCCGCCACTCCCGCCTTTAATTTTCATTGGCAAGGCAATTATCCATGCGCCTTTCGCAGGTAGTTGATCCAGGTTAGCTACGTTTTCGAAGGCCAGGATTTCCTTGTCGAACAGGATCTGATGGCTTTCAAAAAGCTGGGATTGACCATGATCAATACTGGGCGTGTCCAAACCAATGGCGTTGATCTTGCGATTTTCCACCAGCCACTTGGCAGCTTCCGGATGCAAACCCGGGAAATGCAGCTTGGGGATAGCGGAGAGACCGAGCTCATCGGTGCCCATGTATTTCTCCCGATAGGGCCAATACTGTCCATATCCCGTTTTCAAGAGTACAATGGCGCCCTCGGGTATCTTACCATGAAGAGCTTCCCACGCCGTAAAATCCTCGACACCAACCTGATAGTCGGCATCAGCCAGCGCTTTTTCCGAAAGGTCAATCACCACCGCAGGTCCCATCAGTTGTTCCAAGGGAATCTGGTCAACAGTGCGGCGATCTTTGGCAAAATGGACAGGAGCATCGATGTGAGTTCCCCCATGTTCAGATGCACTGAAATTGTTGGCCGTGTAGTAAAATCCTTTATCCGTAATTCCCTCAAAAACCGTTTCCAATTCGAATGTCTCTGCCGTTGGCCAGTATATGGTTTCCGCAGAGAAGTGGTATGACAGATCAATCCATCGCCCTGAAGGAAAGGGACTGGGTTTTGTGCAACCTGACGCAAACAGTAGACAGAATATCGGGTACAAAGGCAGTTTCTTATTCATTATTTTAATCCTCCATATTGTTTTGGACTTTTGTATAGCTGCTCAGTCTTCTTCCCATTGCCATAAAGCATTGACCGGCATGGCTGTCGCTCTCGATCCACTTCGGCTTTAATAGCAAGGAAAAGCTCCTGAACTTTTTGGATCTTATCAAGAATGATGGGACCTTTTAGTCTGGCCAGGAATCCTTCGGGATCTTCCTTTGTGGCTGCCAGCACAACAGGGTTATCCAAGGTCAAATAACGAGCGGGATGTTCATTTGATGCCAGCCACTGGACGAGGGTACTCTTCCCCGTCTGTCGTGCGCTGTTTAGAAGAACGACAGGAGTATCCACAAAAGTATCAATAATCGATTCAGTAACATGCCGTGGAATCACGGTGATGAATTAACCATTAGATGGTTAATATTCAACCAGTATTTGGTGAATATTCGTAACTATTCAGGCTAAGGCGCAGGCGAAGGCAAAGGAAAAGAGCGTTGGGTTATTTGCCAGACTTCGGCGTGAGCTCAGTCGAACGCTGGCGGACTGAGGGATTTTCCTGCCAGCCGCAGGCAGGGAGGAGCTATCCACAGGATCCATTGGAAATGCTCTTATTCATTCATTGTCCCGGGGACTCCTGTGACCCGAAGGGTCTCCGATGGAGGAGAAGTCTTAGCCTTAGCCTATGCCTTAGCCTTTTCCCGGCAAACAGGTCGAATAGTTACGAATATTCCTGCACTATCATAGATTATCTACTGTATCATTCGAGACATAGTTATAATGGTTTGAAGATAAGGAATTTACTTAGAGTATATTTCCCCATCCGGGTAGAGCGCTACGAAGCGATCATTTCGAATGGGGTTATATGAAAGTGCGGGAAGTTCTGTCCCGTGGTAAGGACCATCGATGGCGAGACCAGTAGTGGGGTTCCACCGGGAGCTGCTTTCCGAATCGACGATTAAAAATCCCCTCTGTGGATCATATTCAGCGTGGAAAGTCAGGGTTTTTCCCTCCACTATCCGACTCCATGCGGTAGCTGTGCGTTGAGCTGTATTGTAAGTGACAACGATAGGATTTCCGTTAAAGGTATCATTGATCACAGGTTGGTCATGGAGAACATTAAAGGGGTAAAGTTTTGCCTCTCTGAAACGGGATATGACCAACCCGATCTGCTCGATATCATAAAATCCCCGGTATGTCCCCATAAATCCACCGCGACCTGCACCTGGGAGAACTTGCGTTTGAGGATACTGGGATTTCCACTCCTGCCAACTGGTGACAGTAGAGGGGAGGAATGTGAGAACCGTTCCTTTGTATGGACCAGTCATTGCTTCACCCGTGACATGAACCCATTGGGAGTTTGTCTGATGATCATAAAAAACAAATGACTGCTCATACAGTCGCCCGCTATGTCCGAAAGTCAGGATTGTGTCATTTACTCTACGGTCATACACGATGGCCGATTGACAGAGGGGTCACCAGCTGACGGCAAGTGGAACGCCTGCCAGTATGTCATTCCCCAACTCATGGATTCCCATGGTGCTGATAGGATAGGCTTTTGCCTCTCCATTGATGGCGATACCAATGATTGCATCGCGATCGTGGACATATCCTTCTTTCTCAGCAGTCTCAATATCTACAAACTTTGGATTATTGAATACGGGAAATGCGTCCTTGGGAGCGACTTGGTGTCCAACATTTTCTGAAGACGTAGTGAACTTGTTTTTCAATCGATCAAACCAACTTTCCTGTGCATGTGATAAGGTCCCCATTATGAATATGATTGCTAAAATAGATTTCATCTAATTCCTCATAGTATGATTTTATAAAAACATACCATGGAAATGGTGCCTTTCCTATACCAAAGAGCAGATATGTCAGGTAGCAGACATTTAGGCTAACGGATTTATTCTTCTGTAAATTAAAGAGGATCAGGACAAGAGCGATTCCCAAACGGATATGGTGTTTATAAATTTTTACCGTTGTCAGGTAAGATATTCACCATTTTGAGGACGAGGACAGTATTTTCTTTAAAACAGGTATGCTGCTTTCGGATGGTGATTGCAAAGTGACCTATTGCAGCCAGAAATAAAATATTGTGAATCCAAGCTGGGATCACATTTGTATCGACACCTCCACCAACAATGAATACAGCCATGACAAGAAGGACATTCAACAGGGTCGGGGGGTATAGTTTCCGTTTAATGGCGATTGAACGGGCATGGAGTTGAGGATCACCATTTTGATCATGAACATATTCCTTAATGCTGATGCCAGTCCCGACGAAGAAAAACATAACCATAACTTCTGTGAACAAATAGATAATTGCGGTTAGAAATCCAAGGGTTGGATGATTGACTCCAAGAACCGTAAATCCTAAATATCCCTGGAGTCCTGTCAGTAAAAGAAGTATAAATGATGCCCCCGTGAAAACATAAATGATGATCATGAAAATGAACATAAAATTCTCAGTTTAGGGGTATTAAAGTGTTCAGGTA
>JADFPG010000132.1 GCA_022562455.1 Fidelibacterota bacterium
TCAGAATGGATTGAGTTTACGTAGTCGTTACTTAAACTGTTAGGATTATGGGGATCGTGCTTGTAGTAGTAAAAGGTTCCAGTTTCCCAATCCAGCTTGTTGAGACCACCGCCATCAGTTCCAATCCATAGGTCGCCCGTTCTGTCTACGTAAATCGATTTAATGTAATCATTACTTAAACTCTTGGGATTTTCGGGGTTGTGTTTATAATGAGAAAAGATTCCTGTATTTAGATTCAACTTATTTAGACCACCACCCCAGGTTCCAATCCAGAGAACATTCCCATTTTCATCGGAATCTAAATAGAGTGATCGAATATAATTACTACTCAAGCTATTGGAATCTTCAGGGGTATGTTTGTACACAGTGAAACGATAGCCATCGTATTTATTTAGTCCATCCTGTGTGCCAAACCACATAAATCCCTTATGATCCTGAATCATGCAGGTTACGCTACTTTGAGACAGTCCTTGTTCGATTGAAATCTGGTCGAACCTGGTTGGGGGGAATTGTGCATTCAAGGAAGCAAGAAACGGGTTGAACACCGTATAACTGATCACATGGATCAAAACAACATTTCTTTGTAAGGTGCTCATTTCTCCATCAAGGTAAAAACTACCGAAGCAAAAGTCATAACCTAATCGAGCAAGTAATTGGGATCGCCACGATACGCTCGATCCAGAAGCTGAGCGATGTGCAGGACTTCCACCGCAAGCTTTCGCCGTCTAACGCCCCACTCCAGTTGAATCTGGCAGCCAGGATTCGCAGTCACGACACAATCTGCCCCGGTGGATGCAATATGGTTCATTTTCCTTTCAAGTACTTTTATAGACATTTCTGTTTCAGTGATGGAATAGCTTCCGGCACTACCGCAACAGGTGTCGCTTTCAATCAGTGAGAGGAGGGTTATCCCTGGAATAGATTTTATTATTTGTTTAGGTTCCACGGAAATACCTTGTCCGTGAAGCAAATGGCAGGGTTCATCGTATACAACTTTTAGGTCCAGTGGGAATTCAGGATTACGAAGAGGGACTGTTGCAAGGAATTCGGTCAAATCCTTCACTTTTTTTGAAAAGGAATAGGCAAGGTCATTTTTACTATTTGCATGTTTGTATTGCTTTAACTGCGCGCCGCAGCCAGCAGCATTCACAATGATAGAATCGAAGGATATATCCGAAAATGCGGATAGATTAATGTTTTTCAGTCGTTCTGATGTTTCACCGTCTCCGGAATGAACATGCAAGGCTCCACAACATGTTTGGTCTGATGGAACGACAACTTCGTATCCATTCCAGTTCAATATACGTATTGTAGCAGCATGAACATCTGGGAAAAGGTGGTCCATAACACAGCCGGTGAAAAGTGCGACCCGGCCCTTTTTTTCTCCGATTGCATGAAAAGTTTGCAGGTTATTTTTTGCAAATCTCTTGAATGGTATTGGTGGTATTGACTCGTTTATGTTTCGGATTTTTGTAGGGAGAATATTTTTCAAGAACGTATTTTTTGTGACCCAGTGAAGTCCCGTTTTCTGATATAGCCATCCAAGTTTGAAAATTGTGGAAAGCCATCTATGGGAAGGTATGATAACTGATAGAATAAAGTTGGAAAACAATTTACTGACTGCACTTTTATCTCTAACTGAAAGTGTGATATCTCTGGTGATTTCCATCAGTTTGCCAAATTGGACTCCTGAGGGACAGGCAGTCTCACAGGCTCGGCAGACCAGACAGAGATCGATATGTTCGAAAAACCTTTCTGAAATATCTATTTCACCATTCATGGCAGCTTCCATGAGATAGAGACGTCCCCGAGGCGAGTCCATTTCCTTGCCATTCTCACTATAGGTGGGGCAGGATGGAAGGCAAAAGCCACAATGAATACACTCCTGAAGCAGATGTTTTTCTTCAATCCCGAATGATGTGTAAATTGGATTTTTAGAGAGTTTCTGTGACATTTTCTATTTAAAAACTAAAATAGAGTATCCTTAAATAAACGGTTGTTTGGTGTTTGAGTGCCTGCCCCGTAGGGAGCGTAGTCCTCCCGAAAATTCGGGATCGGGATACGGGGTTCATGTATTAGTTTGTCCACGTATTTTTAGCAAGGGGGGTACCATAAAACATTAACTCTTACTCCTCCACAGGAGACCCTACGGGTCAACGGAGTCCCTTTGACCCAGAGGGTCTCCCTTGGAGGGAAACACGTAAACACATGAAAACATTTACACTTGCCTTTCATTGTAATTTTGTTTTGGAAACATTTTTCTGGTTTTACTTTTCCTTAATATTTCTCTTCTAAATTCCCCCGATAAATGTACCTGGAGCAAATATGTTATTTGGATCAAATTCCCTTTTAATTTTTTGCATCCATGGGAAAGAAGGGGGGAGGATAGGCCAACGCTCAAAGTTACTATCAGGTGGCATTTTTACAAACTCGACCCAACCTTTTTTTACTTTAACCTCTTTGATAATAGAATTCAGTGTATCAGTGACTGTACTCTCTTTTCCTGCAATTCCGATGGTACAAATTCCACTGGTTGGTAATATGTTAAAAGAAGCGTCCATTTCACCTAATATAGAAAGATCAACCAGGAAGGGAAGTAACTCCCTTTTTGGCAGAACCATTCGCACTTCCCAGATATCCTCTTTTGGAACAGAATCATCAGATTTTTCTCTATTACATGCCACATTCCAGAAATGTTGAGAGTCTTCTTTAGAGGTGATGTTCCATCGTCTTACTTCCACCTGATCATGTAATTTAGATAAGTGTTCAATTTGTGGTTTTAACCCGTTTTCCGACCCTGAGATTTCAATCAGAACCCACCAATGTTTGGCTTTACCGGGAGTCCATTTCCCTTTGATAATAACCATTTTCTCGATGTCCAAATATTCTCGTCTGATTAAATGGGTCAACGCATAGGCATCAGTCAGCGAATTGTAACAGGATCGGAAGGTGACAGTTGATTCCGGGATGGGTGCAAGTTTAAATGATATGTGGGTGAGGATTCCGAGGGTTCCTCTGGCACCGATATAAAGTTTATTGAGATCATATCCGCTCACATTTTTTACCACTTTAGCCCCCGACTTGACAGCTTCTCCATCTGCATTGATGAGTCTGGTTTCGATCACCCAGTCCCGCGCTGTTCCATATCGATGACGGCTTGGACCTGAAACATTCGCGCTGACTATCCCACCAATCGTTGAAACATGTTTTCCGGGTTGATCCAAGGGAATCATTTGTCCATGTGATGAAAGATCAGCCTGTACTTCTTTGAAGGTCATTCCTGCAGGTACGGTTGCGATCAGGTCTTCAGATACATGTTCAATTTTGTGGTTCATTTTTGTCAGGGAAATAGCCACATGCAAATCTTCAATTCCAGGGAATATATATGTTCCACCGCCGAGGGGTAAAAGAGTAATTCGATCTTTTGTCGCCCATTTGACGAGTTCACCAATTTGTTGTTCGTTTTCCGGGAATACGGTGATCTTTACAGGAATGGAAGGCTGAGGTGGAAGGATGCGGTTTCCGTCTATGATTGTTCGTAACTGTCTTTCCAGATGATCTGCAGAAATCAAATCCAACCCCCCTTATTTATGGTTTGATTTATTCGAGATTCACCACACTTAGCGCCTTCGGGAAAGATTTTACCCGGATTAAGAAGGCCGGTTGGATTAAAAACTTTTCTCAGTTTAAGCATTTGATTCTGGTCATTATCAGAATACATAATACCGAGGGAAGAAAGTTTCTCAGTTCCGATTCCGTGTTCTCCGGTGAGGGCGCCACCTAATTCAATGCACTTTTTTAAAATTGCTTCTGAGATTTTAATGGCATGTTCTATTTCGTTTTTGTTGTCCGGATTGTATAAGATGATAGGATGAATATTGCCATCACCTGCATGACAGATATGAGCTACTTCAAGCCCATATTTTTTCCCTATCTCTAAATCAAATTCGAGTATTTCCGGAAGTTTCGATCTGGGAATGACCCCATCATTTGTATAAAACGCCGGTGTGACTTTTCCTAAAGCGCCAATCGCCTCTTTTCGCCCACGCCATAACAGATCTCGCTCTTCCATTGTTTCAGCCTCTTGAAAATTGACGGCGTTTTGGGAGAGGCAGATAGATTCGATTCTTTTTGCTTCTTCAGTTAAAGTTGATTTTACGCCGTCGATTTCGATGAGTAAAATAGCATCTGCTTTCGTGGGAAATCCTGCCTTTAGATGACTTTCAATGGCTTGTATTATCAGATTATCGATTAACTCCATTGCTGCTGGGATGATTCCCGATTCAATTATTTTGGAGACAGTATTACTTGCATCATTGATCGTGTTATATGTAGCGAGGAACGTCTTTACTCCTTCGGGATTTCGGGTGAGTTTCACCGTAATTTCGGTTGTTATTCCAAGTGTTCCTTCCGAACCTACGAAGACACCGACCAAATCATATCCAGTGAATTCTTCAATTTTTCCTCCAAGTTCTACAATATCTCCGGAAGGCATAACTACTGTTAATCCCAAAACATGATTTGCAGTGACACCATATTTGAGTGTATGTGGTCCACCTGCATTTTCTGCCACATTTCCTCCGATTGAGCATGCCTTTTGGCTAGAGGGGTCTGGTGCAAAATGGTAACCATCAGGTGATGCCTCATTCGTTAAATTAAGATTTATTACGCCGGGTTGAACGACTGCAATTTCATCCTCGTAATCGATTTTTAGGATTTGGTTCATCAGGGACATTTGAATAATCACTCCACCTTCAGCAGCAATTGCACCACCGCTTAAGCCCGTACCGGATCCTCTTGCCAGAAAAGGAGTATGATTCGTTTGACAAAGTTTAATGATTTCTGATACTTCCTCGGTAGTTTTGGGGAGGACCACGGCATCGGGCATCTGTTTGTGGAGAGTCAGCCCATCGCATTCAAATACGATGAGTTCATCCAAATGAGTAATTACGCGATTTTCTCCAAGCAGGGAATGCAATTTGGAGATAAGGATTGAATCAATTGCCATGGTTTAAGTTAAGGAGGTTAAATAAATTTATTGTTTTATTTTCAATACCAGGTTATAAATTTTGAAAACTTTATAACTTAAAATAGAGCCTGGATTCAAGTAGTAAGTGCCTGCCTGTTCGGCAGACAGGCAACATTTAATTCTTCTTCAAAAAATACTTGATTAGGCGTTTTAAACCCAAGTCTTTTACGAGGTCGATTGTTCAATCTTTTCATTGCATGGATTAACTCAATGGTGCTTTCCTTTTCTCGGTTTTTATCATAATTTCACCCCCATCAAATCCAGTAAACAGGAGTAAAAAATGGCATATTTAAAAAACGTTGGTACATCTGACCAATCCTGGGAATCGCTTAAACCTGAACTTCTTGTATTAGGTTTATTTGAAGGCGAAAAATTATCCGGTTTTAATTTGGATGTCGATGATGCATCTGGAAAAGCTGTCTCAAAATGTTTATCATCTGGCGATTTTTCCGGAGAACAGGGAAAAACTCGTCTATTATTTCCCGATGGTCCGGCGAAGAGAGTAATGTTAGTAGGACTTGGAAAACGGGAGGAATTTAGTTTGGACAACCTTCGGCAGGCAGCGGGGACAGCCGTCAAAACTGCACAGTATAATAAATGGAAATCATTTGTAACAGAAATTCCTGGAATGGATGCATTAAATGAATCTGATGAAGTTGTATCTCAAGCCTTTGTTGAAGGATTGGTACTGGGGTCTTATAAATTCCTCGAATATAAAACCGATAAAAAAGATGAGACAATTTTGGACTCTGTGAGTATAATCAATAATCCGGTAAGGGATGGGGTTGAGAGGGGTAGGATCATCGCCGAAGCTGTCTGTTTTGTACGTGATCTTGCATTTCATCCCAGCAATATTATGACTCCTTCCAGACTGGCATCGGAAGCAGAAAAAATTGCCAGCCAGTTTGGTATGGCATGTAAAGTCTACGAAAGGGATGAATTTACTGAAATGGGTTTGGGAGCTTTTGCTTCTGTAGCCAGAGGTACAGATGAACCACCCAAATTTATTCTGCTGGAATACCAGGGTGGGGAAAAGGGTGACAAACCGATTGCGTTTATTGGAAAAGGGATAACTTTCGATACGGGAGGTATTTCCATCAAACCATCTAAAGCGATGGATGAGATGAAATATGACATGTGTGGCGCTGCTGCAGTATTGGGTATTTTTAAAGCAGTGGGAGAATTAAAACCGAATGTTAATATTGTGGGAGCTATCGCCACGACGGAAAATATGCCCGGGGGTCATGCAACAAAACCGGGAGATATTGTCACAGCATATAATGGGAAAACCATAGAAATATTGAACACCGATGCAGAGGGACGTCTTGTTCTTGCAGATGCTCTTGCTTATGTTGTGAAAAACAATGATCCTCAATATATGATCAATTTTGCTACACTGACAGGCGCTGTTTTAATTGCATTGGGTCATATAGCCAGTGGCGTGATGGGGACAGATAGAAAATTGATAGAAGCTTTAATTGAAGCAGGCGAGAAGTCAGGTGAACGGGTGTGGGAACTTCCTCTTTGGGACGAATATTGTAAAGACATTAAGAGCAAAATCGCTGACGTGAAAAATATAGGTGCGGTTCGTCAAGCGGGTACTATTGCAGGAGGTGCTTTCCTGAAAGAATTTACAGGAGATATTCCCTGGGCTCATGTGGATATCGCAGGTACGGCATGGTGGAGTAAAGATCGTCCTTATATCCCTTCTGGTCCCTCTGGTGTGGGTGTCAGATTATCCCTTGAGCTTTTGAATATCTTAGCTTAGGAAGTAAATTCGCCTGCCAGAGACGGAATTATTGGCGGTGTAGCTCAGTTGGTTAGAGCAGCGGAATCATAATCCGCGTGTCGTGGGTTCGAGTCCCTCCACCGCTACAGCTTAAAACCTCGTCGATAACATAAGTTGTCGTCGGGGCTTCCACTTATTTAACCTACCTCACTAACAACAATCAAATTACAATATTTGACCATATTTAACCGTTTTAATACGGTACAACGGTACGCTTTTGACGGATACGGAATAAAAAGGCGTTAATTAATCCACCCTTTTTTATTCATACGAGTATCAATACTCAATGTAGGAAAGAAAACGGCTCCACGTGTCAATTAGGGGGTATATTTACAGATTCTGAGGCACAGTCAGGATAAAGGGGGGAGGTACTCAACATGATAAGCGAGTTTAATTTTCAGATATTACTGTCTCTGCATCAGTCGCGATACTTGGACAAGCAGTTTCGACTTGGAATGATATTTAGAATTTTTATCAGTCATGATATTTAGAATAATACTATACCCCACCGAGGAAAACAAATTCCTATAACTGCTTATAATGATATTGATTTATAGCTGGTAACTGGGTACATTAAATTTTGTTATGGTGAATATATCAATAAAATATGTCCGCCGAAAATTCTATATAAATATTAGTTAGGCAGCGTAAATAAATGGATTGAATCATGGGAATAGGACTTCAAAGATATTCCTTTCGATTTGCCGAGCAAGTATTGAATAGCAGGCTAGCGATCAAGAAAGAGATCGAAGACATTCTCTTCGACGAGAGAATCCTGTTAGACACACTTTCTCGTCCAAATTTCAATAAGCTATTGGAGGAGTTATTTGTTGATAAAGGATGGGAGAGTCAACCTGCAGTTTTTGATGAACCTGGTGATCCCTCCGCGCGTATGGATTTCTTAAAAGAGAGAGTGGGGATTGAAGTAGGGTTTGGCCATGCATCGTTTATCGG
>JADFPG010000133.1 GCA_022562455.1 Fidelibacterota bacterium
GTCCCCCCGGTAATGTTGCATTATTAGTATGTGCTTTCTTCATCTATGGGTTTACGCTTAGTGGATTACTGGCAGTTCTGGGTGGTTTATTTGCCATTGACATTGCACCTGGTAAAGCTGCTGGGGCTGCAATGGGTTTTATAGGTGTGTTCAGCTATATCGGTGCTGGTATACAGGAGCAAATCAGTGGTTTTCTGATCGACAGCAACTCTGTTACAATTGACGGTGTGCTGGTTTATGACTTCAATCCGGTAATTATTTACTGGATCGGTTCATCTATAGTTTCAATGATCCTGGCAGCAACATTATGGCGGGTAAAAGTTAGAGATTAGCAATCTGCTGATTAATATTATTAAAAAGGGAAGCCTGTGAAAAGTTACGATATTGTTATTTTCGGAAATTATACCAAGGATACGATAGTATCCGCTGCTGGTATCCGTTATGTAGACGGAGGTGGATTTAATTATGGTGCCTATGCCGCTGCCAAGTCCGGACTGAAGGTTGCGGCTGTCACACGATTGGCAAGTGAGGATAATCATGTAGTGAAAGCACTCGAAGACATCGGAGTCGATGTATATCCAATTTACACAGAATCTTCAACTCTTATGCGTTTGGAGTACCCCACTGATAATGTAGATGAACGCGTTCTAAGCTCTCCGATTACAGCCGGTAGTTACTCTCCAGAACAATTTTTTCACTTGGAAGCAAAAGCATACCTAATTAATGCTTCCATGCGTAGTGAAGTCCCCTTTGATGTAGTTAAATATCTATCCAAGAGAAATGGATTGGTTGTCGCCGACGCCCAAGGTTTTGTGCGGATTGTTGGTAATGATGATATACTAATAAATGCTGAATGGCCGGAAAAAAGGAAGATTTTGGCACTGATCGATATCCTGAAAGCCGATGCTGTTGAGGCGGAATCACTGACAGGGGAAAGAGATATCTATAAAGCCGCCAAAATGCTGGCAGGATGGGGTCCCAAAGAAATTGTACTTACCCGTCGCGATGGGATCGTAGTGTATGCCGGAGACGAGTTTTACGAAGCAACTTTCCATTCCGAGTCTTTGGTTGGTCGCAGCGGTCGCGGTGATACCTGTATTGCCGCTTATGTGGCTAAACGACTTTCAGGTTCTCCGGAAGAAGCAATAATCTGGTCTGCTGCCCTAACTAGCTTAAAAATGGAAGTAGAGGGACCGTTTACGGGTGAATTGGACGATGTGTTGCGTCTGATCAGGGAAAAATACGGTGATTAACACGGGCTCTGACATTTCAAAAATGATTTATCAGAACAAATACCAAAATACTGCTCGGCTGAGGATATATATCATTCTGATTGTAATGGGAATTCTCTTGCTTACGGGGGGTGGTTGCTCAGCAATGTTGGAAAAGATCCGGCAGACAAGGAAACCACTTATTTTTTCGGTGATGGCCATTACTGGATATATGATTATCCCTGGCTGGCACCGAATATCATCAGAATTCAAGTGGATAAGGGAGGGATTACCGATCCGTTGCAGGTTACAATTGCCCAAGAAAGACCGGTTCGATTCGAGTTTGAACGATACCCGTTTAGTAACGGAAATTAAATTTTGATTTAATGCAAATTCATCATCATTAACTACGGAGTCTTATAATGCATAACCTATTTAGTCGAAGAAATTATTCATTGGTAAGATATTGTTATTTAATAATCTTCCTACCGCTGGTGTTTAGTTTAATTGCCTGTGTATCTAAACACAATGAGGATGGGGATGAATTGGCATTTATTGTGGCTGCCGATTGGCGGTATACCACAACCGAGCCTTACCATACAACGGAATATTTCTTAGGTGCTCTTGAAGCCATAGCTGAGGTGGGTAAAGGAGCATTCATGTTAAGTCCCGGTGATGTGGAACCACCCTCTGAATCGCGTGCATTGATTTCTCAAGTATTGGGAGCTGACTATCCCTGGTATCCGGTTGTTGGAAATCACGAATTGGAAGATCCGACCTATATGGATTATTTGCGACAACTGAATCAGGGAGAAAAATCATTACCCAATATTGTCCGCAAAGGACCCCCGGGAAGTGAGGAAACTACCTATTCTTTCGATTTCGGCAATTGTCATTTTGTTGTTCTCAATCAATACTTCGATGGAGAATTAGATAACATCACTGATGGTGACGTTGTACCTGAATTATTGAAATGGCTGGAATTAGATTTAGCTGAGAATACGAAGAAACATATTTTTGTTACCGGTCATGAACCACTACTCGCTATTCCGGATATGCATAATGGTCGTATGCGCAAACGGGGAACCGCTTTGGATAAGTATCCCAAAAACGTGTTTAAATTTTATCAAACATTGATGAAATATGGTGTTGTCGCGTACTTTAATGGTCATACACATAACGCTTCAATTTCCCGGATAAATGGTCTCTGGCAGATTGATGTTGGACATGCCCGAGGAATCGAAAATATTTATCCTGATATGGTTTACCAAGGGATCCATGGAATCTTTACTAATGGCATAGAAATTGGAATGACCAAGGATCAGGCTATTGATAAATATTTTTGGGATCAACCGTATGAGACTAAAAAAGTATTAGATTATATGGATCTGACTGATAGTGTATATTATAAAGAACTAGCCGATGAACCTGCACTGGAGGCATTGAAACAATTCTATTTTGAGGCGGAGAGACTTGGTGAGAAACGGGATGAATTCTTCCAGACATATTGGAAAAATTGGAGTTTATCTGCCAGTACGTTCATTAAGATTAATGTTCGGAATAATGAGATTACTGCCGATATGTATCGTAATGATGCTAAGGGTGGTCCGTATACACTGGTTTATACCGAAAAACTTTAGCAAATGCTATTCCTTTTTTGTTTATCAAATAAGATAAACCAACCTTATTTCCTTATCACTTATTTGTAAATTCTGCTAATGTATAAAAATGATAATCTAATTGATCAAAAACTCCCAATTTTGTCTTATGATATTACGCCATATTAACCTTCGCATGATTTAGAGGAATATGCAGATTAGAACTCTGATAGATGAGTTAAAGCATCGTCGGTAACATAAGTTGTCGTCGGGACTTTACCTTTTATTTCAAACCCAACTTTCATTTAACAGATTACCATATTTGATCGTATTTGACCGCTAAAATGTGGTATATACGGGATACGCATTCAAGAAGGTGTTAAATAAGCCACCCTTTTTTATTTCCTCAATCCTTTTTATTGTTCAATTTCGGAAAGAAAACGGCTCCATGTGTCAAAAGGGGGTATATTTACAGAATTAGAGGCGCACTTAGGTACTATTCATCCACCAGAGTAAACTCTAATTCAGGAGAGCGAATGATACATACGAGTACAGAACTGTTATGATGATTACAGTGGTGAAACAGCTACCCAAACCGGATAATTCCTTCGCCTCGCGATAATATTCTTCCTGTTTTTGCTTTTGTAAGTATCCAAGATTGATATCTTTTCCAACACTTTTTGCATATCTTTTGCATTGCCAGCTTCTGATCCAATATTCCACTATTTCATCCGGTTTAAGTGATTTGAGTCCCTGTGTTTGTGCTTTTAATAGGATAGGAGATTGACATGGACTTGGTTCATCCTCTGCAGACTTGGACAGTGTTTGTGAATACACTAATCCTGTTAAACAGAAGACGATACAAAATAGTATAGCAGGTCTGATTACCATCCGACTACCAATCCTAACCGATAGAGCGGTTTTGTCATGTCAATTCCCATGGTTAAATCCACATCCTTTTTTTCATTTTTCCAGGCATCTTTTTTAATGTTTGATTTGATGAACCCCAATGTTCCTTCCAATGCCAGCCATGTATTAAGATGAAACCTGACCCCTACCCAGGAATAATAAGAGAAAAAGGTGTTGTGAATTCCTGCACGGGTTTCCGTTGAGAATTGAAATGGTGAGGTCTCAGCTGTAATTTTTTCCTGGTAAAAATTTATTCTTGATAACATCGGAGCCATTCCGAATACAGCTTCAAATCGATTCAGGAAAACAAAAAATGTCTGAATGGATATCCCATTCATGGTGATATACTGTGAAAATCCTGAAGATGATTTATTTTTTATTAATTTGTTAGAAAAACGGAAAAAACCCAATCGAATAGAGGGATAAACCTTGAATGAAATATCGTAACTCAAAGGAAGCCAATTCTGGGAAACTTTTGCTAAACCCGTATCACTGATTGTTGTGTTAAAATTCGTAAAATCGGGAAATTGGATTCCAATCCCGGTGCCCACACTGTATTTAAATTGAGCGGGGAGGCAGGAAATGAAAAGAATGAGCAGTCCTCCGATATGTTTTTTCATTTTAACTTATAATCACTTTCAGATCACTCATGATTTATCTACTTAATCGATAAGAAGTTCTTTAAATTTAAATTGAGACTATAGAATTCCCAATGAAGAACTGGTTAATAATTTTCATCACTTTTTCCTCACTTAACGCCACATCCGTTCAACATGAGGTGGTATTCAAAGGCGGTATTTCAAAATTTGGTTATGTCACTGGAATGACCGCAGATTCTATACAATTTACCTCATGGTCCGGAGCATTTGAAGAGTCTATTACATTAGACAGTATCATGTATATTCATAATACAAAAGGAAAATTGTTTTATGTTTCTGATGAATTGTGGAGTTTCATCGCAAGGAGTTTGGGTAGAGGAGGAGTCATTACGACAACTAAGGGAGAAATTATTCCATTTTCTTTTCTTGCGGAAGAAATTTTTATGTATAACCCGAAATTAGTTTATTACACACCCGGATCTCAGAATAGACAAAAAATACCATTAACTGAAATCCATAAGATCGAAATTGATTACAGTCTTTCCGAGTACGCTGCTAAAAAAGGATTTTACTTGGGAAGTGGAATCAGTTTGCTTCTTTATTTGAGCAAATTCAGAGCATTAAATCAGTTTTATAATTTTGATAAGGTTTACAACGAGTTTAATAATGTTTATCCCTCTTCGATTGTTGTTTTTCCACTTACAACATTGGGGTGGGTCATTTATGATTTTTTTAGAGGGGACAGGGAATTGGTTATCAGTCCCAGAATTGATAATAAATAAATAGTGTCTAAATAAATTATTAATGGTAAATAGCTAAAGGTATCTCACCATCATCGATAAGCCTGCGTGTCGTTGAACCGAAGAAGATTTCCGAAATTCGACTTCTTCCGTATGCCCCAATAATTGCAATCATAGGCTCAAGGGATTTTGCCTGATTATGGATTACACTAGCTGGACTACCTTCAAGCACCAATCCTTTGGCTTCAATTCCCCAACACCGAAGATAATTTAACGCCTCTTGTTGAATCTCTTTGCTATCCTCTGAATTATCCGATAGAGTTAAAATGATCCATTTTATGTGGCGATAACTTGAGTAAAACCTGTCTGTAAATGCGCGAAGTGCTCGGGCAGAATGAACAGACCCATCGTATGCTACAAGTATATTTTGTGGGTCATTGAATTTTTCCGGGACAGCAAAGACCGGACAAACTGCATTTTCAAGAATTTGTCTTAGTGTGTCTCCCGATTTTGATCTCGTCTCAAAATGAAAATAAGTTCTGAGTCCAAGAATGATTAAATCTGAAACTTTTCCCTCGCTGACAATCACTTCAAATGGAACACCTTGTTTGGAATGAAGTTCATAATTCACCTCATATTTCTTGCAAGTAGATTCAAACTGTGTTAGAAATCCTTCTACTTTTTCAATGGCGTCTTTGATCTTATGTTCTTCTGTTTTTTCTGCAAAGTATAATGCACCAGGGGTAGCTCCCCTCTCAATAGATTCAATTCCCGGTAGATCGACAACCCCAACACCAACGACCGTACCATCACTGTCATTAGCTAATCGACAAGCCACACTAATGGCTGATTTTGCATAATTGGATCCATCCAATCCAACAATAACCTTTTTGATCATTTTTATCCTCTAAATTTTATAGTATGAATATGTTGTCGTGTTTTCCAGAGAAATTTACAAACTCCATCATCCATTGTGAAGAAAAGATATAGATCGAAATTTATACGATATAAGGAACATTTGAAATTTTGGTTGTAAATTATTTTTAATTCTTAAGCAAGAAATTGATTGATAAAACAGCAAAGGAACAAATATGGTAAAAGTTTATATGACAAGTTGGTGTCCCTATTGCAAAATGGCAAAAAGACTTTTAACGGAAAAAGGGGTCGAGTACGATGAAATTGATATTGAAAAAATTGGAATGAGTCGCTCGGAGCTTGAAAAATTAACCGGAGGTTCGACTGTACCCCAAATTATCATCGATGAAACTCCAATTGGGGGATATGATAATCTATTTGCAAAAGTACAATCCGGAGAACTGAAATTCGACTGAATCTAAATGCGAGCAAATATACAGGTAAAGTAAAGATTCACCTGAACACTCTAACACCTGAACACTTTAAGAAATACACACCCTACTGTTTGAGTATTATTTTCTCAATATAATTTTTTGAATGGATTTGGTGTCACGTCCCTGAAGTTTTAAAATATATGCTCCGCTAGGCAGATGTCGAGCTTCAAATTTCACTTCGTTAATCCCCTCCACAATATCGTTAAGATAGATCTTTCCAACGTTTCTACCTAAAATGTCGTATACAGTCAATGTCATTGGCTGTAGAGCTGGGGTAAAAAATTGAATAGTGGTGATATCAAGGAATGGATTGGGATAATTTTTTATAAGTGTCAGTTCTTTGGGTAACGGGATTTCAGGATCAAGTGTTAATTGGTAGTTGTAACTGTGATTATTCCTCCCTGTAACGATTACTATATTAATAGATTCTGAATTTTGTGGAATTTGTATTGTTGAAGATGCACCAATGCTTGACACATCCACCAACCCTGAGGTATTTTGGATAACAATTTGAGGATAATGCTGTGCTGCAGGGTCTTCGGGTAAAAAAGAAATTTTAAGGGGACCCATACTGCTGACTAATTTTAAATACTGGGATGCGTTTTCTTTAAGACTCCCTTTATCATACAGAAATGTGTAAGAAGAATCGGATAAAATGATCGGGGGTTCAAAGCGAGGTCTGATGCCAAAGGTTCGATAATCTTCTGCCTCCTCATAAGTATAAGGGGTTGATAGAGAATTCGATGTAAGTAATAAATTTGCGACAGCCATTTTGACCAAGGCTTGTTCGAAACTTGTGCCAATATCCAAAAGGGTTTCGTCAATTGTCTGTATACTGAAATCATCTGAATAACTGTTATGTTCAATCCCCTTCTCGAATATCTTACGAATTGTGGGATATCCACCCATGTGCTCCGAGAGGTACCTGAAGAATATCCAGCTCCCGTAATAATGAGATCGCTGTCACGATTTAGCGATACCTTTGGATCTTGAAACCATGGAAGGAGATACTGATAGTTGTCATTAACGTCATCGAATACTTCATCTTCCATCCAGGTTGCGGTTGCTTCAAGGAGCCATACTGCTTCCCATCCATCATATCCGAATTGGATGGAATGGAAAAATTCATGGGCAACTGAAACCTGAACTGCTTCAAATTCAGATATGGGTCCATAAATATTTGATACATCATAAAATCCTTCGTAATTATTTCTTAATACCATATAGCTAGTAAATGCATTTTCTTCTGTCACTTCAGAATTTTCATTATTACCATCGTTATTCGCAGGATTTTCCGGCTGGACGTAGCCA
>JADFPG010000134.1:0-6011 GCA_022562455.1 Fidelibacterota bacterium
GAATAAAATAAACACAAAGTAAAATGCCTCCCGAACCTTCGGGATGGATTCGCAGTGGGACGACGTTACACAAAGAAGGAAATGAAGGTAGAATCTGGCAGTGTATCGTTTTGTATATAACATACGCCAATATTTCGGGGGAACTTCAGCCATAATACCTGTTGACATTGTACGCACATTGTCATATTATTTGATCGATGGAATTTGAATTTAATGAAGAAAAGAATGATGAATTATTTTACGAAAGAGGAGTAACTTTTTACAATGTTATAGACTCAATAAATGAAAAAGGAATTTTATTAAATTTTGACCATCCCAATAAAGAAAAATATCCAGACCAAAAGATACTTGTTGTTGATATTGATGGATATTCTTATTGTGTGCCATACGTAATTCGAGGGAATAAATACTTTTTAACCTGAATAATTCATCAGCAAATAAAAAATTATATTAAGTGTAGTAATAAATAGTGTTATGAAGATATTACTGATGAATTATTCACCAAAGGCCGATACAATCGGGGTTAACCCTCCCGATTCAATCGGGATCGAAACGGTGTCGGCCCCCCGGTGGCGGTAGGGTGATTAATTCATAGCTCATGAATTAATCAGGTTAAAAACTATATTCCCCAGCAGAAAATTTAAATATTTGATTGAAGGAAAATAAGATGAATAAGTACAAAACAAAACCGCTTGACAGTGAAGAAAAAGAAGTGATGGAGGCTATAGATAAAATAGATATGAAAAAATTACAAAAGCCTTCAAAAAAAGAGCAACAATTATTTAGAAATGCAGCAAGAGAGTTCGTTAAAAAAGAAACAAAAATGAATATTAGAATTGACCCTTTTGAATTAAATCAAATTAAAGAAAGAGCGAAAAAGGAAGGCTTAAAGTATTCAGCTCTCGTTAAAAGTGTATTGCATAAATATATTACAGGCCAGCTAGTTGAAAAGAAATTGTAATATAGGATAACGTAATAAATTGTTGCAAATGAAAAAAGGGGAATTATGGCTATAATCTCAATGTTTTACGGAATTATTATTTCGATGTATTATATCGATAATAAGAAACACCATTTACCCCATATTCACATTAAGTATCAGGAACAAGAAGCTGTTTTGCCCATTCCTGACGGAAATTTAATTGAAGGTGATTTAAAACCTAACAAAAGTGAATTTGCAAACAGGTAAGATTTGTGGTGAAAAGTTTTTCACACAGGTTACTTTCTCCGTTAGGTGCAAAGATAAAATAAAATGTATAATTAAATTAGAGGAGGTGTTGATATGATTCGTACAATTGAAGCGACAATTGATCAAAAAGGTCACATTAATTTGTCTGAACCGGTAAAATTGTCATCATCCTGCAGGGCATTGGTAATGATACTGGAGGAAAAACCATTAATCCATGTTAATGAAGAAGCTCTATTAAGTGAAGCAGCCCTTGCAGAAGATTGGAATCGTCCAGAGGAGGATGAGGCATGGCAACACCTTCAAGAGGTTCAGTAGTATTAATACCTTTCCCATTTTCTGATTTATCACAGTCAAAGTTACGCCCATCTGTAGTTTTAGCACCATCTGGAAAAGGAGATTGGATTCTATGCCAAGTTACAAGTAAACGATATATTGATACAAAAGCTGTTGAATTATCAAATCAAGATTTCCAAACAGGCTCTTTACGAGTTACCAGTTTTGCACGTCCTGGAAAACTTTTTACCGCAAACGACAGCTTAATAATTTCAGAAGTAGGTAAATTGAAAGGTAATATACTTAACTCAATTGTTACGTCAGTTATAGATATATTAAAGAAGGATGATTTGCAAAACGGCACCTAATCATCGGTTCAACCAGACTGCGAGAAGCGGCTTTGTATTACAGGAACGAGGGTTGCTATCAAAGATTTTTGGTTTTACTACGGATTATCTCCATTCCTTCTCGCAGCTGGTCAACCGTATCGTTGATCTAAACCTTCGGTAGTATAAATTTTCTTCTATATCACTAGGCTTTAGTACATTCCTTTTTCACTTTGTGACAGGGCATAGACATGGTTTCCAGGTAATGAGGTTAAGAAAGCCTATAGGAATAGGGATGGAGAGTTGGCGGAGGGTAAAGGTTTTGTGGAGGAAGCACGCCCCAGGATCCTGGGGCGTGCTTTGCATTTCCAAAAGTGGTAAACTCTTTGGTTTTAAAAAGGAGAGTTACCATGGAAATACGATACAAAGTTATGATGAATACGTTTGACTTCCGATTAGAAATGGTGCGTAGTAGTCAGAAATACGGTGTGTCTGAGACCGCCCACTTATTTGAGGTTTCCCGACCGACGGTTCGTAAGTGGCGGGATCGTTTCAATGCGGAGGGACTGAAGGGGCTAAAAGATCGCAGCCGTCGTCCTCACCATAGTCCCAACAGGCTGGATGATAGAATCAGAGCCCAGATTATCCGTTTGAAGGGTAAGATGCCTCACTGCGGTGGGGATCGTATGAGGAACGAGTTTGGGATAAAGGCATCCACGAAGACGATACAGAAGGTTTTTAGAGAAGAGGGGTTAACCAGACCCAGGAGGAGTAAGCGGAGTAAGCAGAGGGATTTAAGGGCATGGAAGGAAGCGAACTTTGTTCCTTTAAGGTATTGGCAAATAGATACCAAGGATTGTAGTGATATTCCCTATTATGCAGAACGGATCTGGAACGGATCATTCCCCAGATACCTTTATCAAGCCCGTGATGTACGTACAGGGACGCTTCTCAGCGCATTTGCGTATGAGAACACCTCTACAAATGCCATGCTGTTTATGAGGAAGTTATTCACATTTCTGACAGATCTGGGTATGGATTTAGGGGAAGTGGTGGTACAGACCGATAATGGGACGGAATATGTAAGAAACAGCCGGGATCTGACGAAGCAGTCACCCTTTGAGGGCGTGATTAATGATGCAAAGGCGAGACTTGTGAGGATACCGCCACGCCAGTGTACATATCAGAGCGAAGTGGAGCGTGCTAATGGAATAATAGAGTATGAGCTTCTTGAAATAGAACGTTGGAGAACAAAAGCAGAGTTAGTAGGAAAGACGACAGCATGGGAGTATTATTTCAACCGGATAAGACCCAATTCCTACCACCAGAACATGACGCCGTACCAGCGTATGAAAAAGGCGGGTATCTCATCCAGACAGGCTGAACAGACATGCCTATGGACGGTGACAATTCTGGATGATCCAAAGTTCAAAACAGTTAACTTCCAAATACCTCAAAGTGGAAACCATGTCTGTAAAGACGTCACCTCGATGGATTTATCCATTTGCTAATCGTGAACAGATACTGTATTGTATCCGGTGTGAGGGACATTTAACTCGAGATGAACAGGTTGGGGTTCTGGGTTATACCAATATGGCTGCTGAATTAGCGATGATGCTATATGAACGATATCAAAATAAAGTGGTTATTCTGACCAATGGTGAACTACCAGAAATATCTGAAAGTAGAAAGAAAATCTTGGATTTGTATTCTGTTGAAATTGTGACAGAACCTATCGTCGGTATATTGAGCGAAGGGGTAAAACAGCTACATGGATTTACATTTCCATGTCATGAGCCTGTAAATGTGAAGTTTGCCCTCGTCTCGCTTGGTTTGCATAGAGTTTATAATGAGTTAGCCCGGCAGGTAGGCGCTCGACTTATGGATGAGGATCAACCTGCAGAAAAACGACATATATGGATTAATCACAAAGGGGAAACATCCATCAGGAATTTATTTGTTGTCGGAGATGCTGCAAAACGGGAAGATGAAACTGTTATGAAACAGGTGTACACTGCTCAGGAATATGCAGTCAGAGCGGTAGATACAATCGACTCTCGCAGGCGACGAATTATGAGGGAGGAAGTGCTGAATAAGTGAGACATCATTTTATTGTGTCTTCTGTTGTTAGATTATGGCTCAAGTTTCGCATACCATTTATAATAGAGAAAATTTGCCATGAAAACAGTATGAAAAAATCTCCTAACCGGTTAAATTATAGGTAGTTAAATCATCAACCGAAATAGGAGCATTTCTCATGATTTCACAAAAGAATTTACGCAGTTTTGACGAAATTGCTAATACAATAAAAGACAAAATGTACACCATAAGTGATACGCTTTTCGATATGATTAGACCTTTTACTATTAGGACATTGGCTGCAAGAAGCAATATGGTTAATGAGAAAGGTTTCAGTCCCGGCTATATCATAACCTTGTTGATGTTATTCCCCTTTCTCAATGTTTCAGCTGTTCGATCCTTTTTCCTAAGTGGGTGCGCTCATCTTTCCGAAGCACAAAAGGATACTATTTTTCGATTGAAGAATTAATCCAAAAGGTTCTCAACTCTGATAAAGCAAAAATAATGCCGGAAAACTTGATTGGTAGATCGACTCAGGAACAACTTTGTACTATATTCTAAGGTATGCGAAACTTGAGTTATGATATTGTAACGCAAGATGTTATCTTGCGTGGACAAGATACCATCTTGTCCTATTTTCGAACAGGCAATGACTTGTCGACCTACTGACTGATGCCTGTTGTACATTTTGTCAAACCTGTCAGGTCAGTGTTTTTTGGTATGGTAATCACGAACTGTCATTCGGGTGACTGTTTATGTCTATTATAGCGAATAGTTTCTAATGTGGTAATTGGACAATTATATAGATAATTTGTGCATGTCCACCTCTTTTACAATTCCATTGATATGTTAATGTTGGAAAAGATTAATGAGTGACTCAAGTTTCGCACATGGTAAGTGTTTTATATTTAAGAAGATGTTCATAAATAAATTCTTTTAGTATCGTAATAAAAAAGACGAATTTCTTATTACTGTTATTCTATGTACTTTTCTTAGCGTAAGAAAAGTACCAAAAGAAACTGTCGTCCCGACATGACTATGTCGGGATAATTCATTCTCATCCAAAACAATAGTTTGACGATAATGATAATCCCGATGCATCGGGACTAATGCGACAAAGAAATCCTATAATGGATCTAATTGATCAGATGTGCGAAACATGAGTGAGATAAATAATATGGTAAGAAAAATTCTCAAGGAATCTCTCCATGATGGTCAGGTAGTCAGGCTAACCCTCAATGCCCCTAAGGGAAATGTACTTGATTCCGAAATGATGTCGGAATTGCAATCAGCTTTAGAAGGATTACAGAATCAGAAGGAGGTAAAACTTGTGCAATTCATCGGTGCCGGAGATCATTTTAGTTATGGCGCCAGCGTCCGGGAACACACTCGAGATAAAGCTTCCGGAATGCTAAAACAATTCCACCAACTTTTCTACACGCTGATTGATCTGGCAATTCCCACTGCAGCGCTGGTCTCCGGTCAATGTCTGGGGGGAGGATTTGAACTCGCCTTAATGTGCAATTTTCTGTTCCTGGATCAGTCTGCAAGGTTGGGACAGCCTGAAATCAATCTGGGCGTATTTGCTCCTCCTGCATCCCTGATTTTGCCCATGAAAATCGGTCAGTCGAAAGCAGACGATCTTCTCCTTACCGGGCGCGCGATAACAGCGGACGAAGCGGTGGAGATGGGACTGGTGACGAATCTATTTGATGACAAAAAGACCATGTTATCTGAGGTTGATACTTGGGTTGAAGAGCACATTCTTCCGAAAAGCGCCTCGTCTCTGAAGTTTGCGGTAAAAGCTGCTCGACAGGAATTCAACGAAACGCTTCGGAAGCAGTTACACAATCTGGAAAAGTTCTATCTTGACGAGTTGATGAGCACACACGATGCCAATGAAGGAATTGAATCTTTTCTGAAGCGGCGGGAACCTAAATGGGAGAATCGATAATACAATGAGAATACAAGTTAGAGAGTGTTCAAGTGCCTGCCCCGTAGGGAGCGTAGCGACTGTACGGGGTTCAAGTACTCAAGTGCTAAAGTTAAAATGTTTTGGTATTAAGATTTTTCTTAAACACACAAACATATTAATACTTGCTCAAACGATGTCCCTTTGACCCAGAGGGTCTCACTTGGAGGGA
>JADFPG010000134.1:6021-7593 GCA_022562455.1 Fidelibacterota bacterium
ATCATGCAACATATCAGTCAGTATTTAGAACAGCACCACTAATGATAAATATCAATTCTGTGGGAATTATTGGTGCCGGAACGATGGGTTCGGCATTGGCTCAAAAATTTGCACAAGAGGGTCTGAATGTTGTTCTTGTAGATATGGAAGATAGCTTTCTGAACAGGGGACTGGAGAATATCAAAAAAACCCTCAAGGAGGGTGTGGATCGAGGAATATTTACAGAGGACAAAGCAGTAGAGATTCTTGAAAGAATCATCCCTACTACCAGTCTTCAGAAAGTAGCTGAATGTCAGTTAATCATCGAGGCAGTGTTTGAAGACCGTAGAATCAAAGAGGATTTATTTAGACAGATCAGCTCCATTGTTCCCGCTGATACCATTTTAGCGACAAATACCTCATCATTTTCAGTCACTGAATTATCTACTTCCGTGTCAAATCCTGAACGATTTTTAGGACTTCACTTTTTCTATCATGCTGCCAAGAACCGGCTGGTTGAGGTCGTAAAAGGAGATAGTACCAGCGAATATGTTTTTAAACAAGCACTATGGTTTATGCAGAGATGTGGAAAAGATCCCATCATCTCTCGCGATTCCTATGGATTTGTAGTGAATCGCTTTTTTGTACCGTGGCTGAATGAAGCTGTGAGGATATATGAAGAAGGATTGGCAACAAAGGAAGAGATAGATACCGTCTGTTGCAGCACATTTGGCGTTGGGATGGGTCCTTTTGCTCTCATGAATGCTACGGGTGTGCTCATCGCCTACCACGCACAAAAAACGTTAGAAGATGGGTTTGGTCCTTTTTACCGACCTGCGAACACTTTAAGAGAAAAAGCAGAATCGAATCAAATTTGGGCTATTGATGAGCTGAATTCGCCTGCTGATGAATCCCTGGTAAAATCCATTGCAGATCGGATGTTGGGGGTAGTTTTTCTGGTGTGTGGTCAAATTTTAGATGAAGGGGTAACATCAGCCACAGAATTGAATCGGGGAGCCAGAATTGGGCTTCGGTGGAGACTGGGTCCAGTTGATTTGATGTTGAAACTTGGGGAGAAGCGTGTACAAACATTGGTGCGTGATGTGTGTGATAAATGGAAATTCCCAATGCCAGATTCTCTTACCGTAGATACATGGATATTTGAATTTGTCAAATTAGATAAGTTTAACAAGACAGCAGTCTTGACCATAACCAGACCGGAAGATTTAAACGCTTTGAATGAAGCTGTCTTTCACCAATTGGGAGAACGATTTGCTGATGCTGAGCAAGATGAGGATATAGAAACCATTTTCATTACCGGGCTGGGGAAAGCATTTGTGGCAGGAGCGGATATTAAGTTTTTTGTGACAAATTTGGAGAACGGAAATTTTAAGGCTATCAGACAGTTCACAGAATTAGGGCAGAAGGTTTTATCCACAATTGATGGATCGTCGAAGAAAGTCGTGGCAGTGATAAATGGCTTAGCGTTGGGTGGAGGACTTGAATTAGCTTTAGCTGCAGACGTCATCATCGCTACAGAAAATGCAGTTTTTGCTTTCCCTGAAACGGGGATTGGGATCTATCCTGGTTTAG